>JALZAA010000431.1 GCA_030948625.1 Actinomycetota bacterium | reverse complement strand
ACTCCTTCAGGAAGGCGCTGACCGCGTCGGGATACAACGCGTCGGGATGCGGGAAGTCGCTCGCCCACACGACGTGGTCGGCACCAACCTGCGACACCGCCCACGCCGCCAGCGGGTCGTCGGGATCCGTGCTGATCATGCATTGGCGGGCGAAGTACTCCGACGGTGTGAGCGACAGGCCGGCGGTCTCGCTCTCGCGCATCCACTCGGCGTGCCCGTCGAGACGCGCCAGCCAGTACGGAAGCCATCCCGTGCCGGACTCGAGGAACGCGACGCGCATGCCGGGATGCCGTTCGAGCGCGCCCTCGAGCATCAAGCTGGCCATGGCCGCCATCTGCTCCATGGGATGCGACATGGCATGACGGACGGCGAACGTCTCGCTCACGTCGCGGCCGATGGTCGGCGCGCGCACGCCGAGGCCCTCGTGCACGGCCAGGACGAGTCCCGTCTCCTCGAGCACGTCGTACAGCGGGTCGTAGTCGGGCGCGCCGAGGCTGCGGCCGTAGACGTGGTTGGGGCGCACCATCACGCCGGGCAGATCGAGCTCGGCGGCATGGCGGGCCTCTTGCACCGCGAGCTTCACGTCGGCGAGGGGCGCGATCCCGACGCCGGCGAGACGGCTCGGATCCGTGGCCGTGTACGCGGCCATCCAGTCGTTGTACGCGCTGCACGCGGCGGCCGAGGCCGTGGCATCGAGCTCGGGCAGGTACGGGACATACAGCCCCATCGACGGGTACAGAACGACGGCGTCGATGCCCTCGGTGTCCATGCAGCGCAGGTAGGCCTCGGCCGAGCAGCCGGCGTCGAAGAAGTCGGCCAGCTTCGCGGTGTCCCCGGCGGGCTGGAACGGCGTTGTCGGCGGAAGGTCCATGATGTCGACGAGCGGCGGCTGCTGCTCCATGCCGAACGCATTGCCCGGCTCGATGACATGCGCGTCGGCGTCCAGCACCCGCTTTCCGTCACGCATGACTGCCCTCCTCGATGCGTGCATGGAGCATCATTATGTTGCTCAGTGAACGCATCGTGATCACATCCGCCGGGCGGCGAGGCCGCCGTCGAGCGGGAGGACGGCGCCGCTGATGTAGCTCGACTCGTCGCCGGCGAGGAACATGATCGACTCGCAGACATCGTCGGCGGTGCCGAGCCGTTGCATCGGCGTCCGTTCGGCGACCATGCGCTTGATCGCCTCGGGATCGGGTGCGCGCTCCACCATCTTCAGGAAGAGGCCCGACTCGGACGCGGACGGCGACACGACGTTGACGCGCACCTTGTCGGCCGCGTGCTCGATCGCCGCCTGCTTGGCCAGGTTGACGAGCGCGCCCTTCGATGCGCAGTACGCCGCGTAACCGGGCGACCCGATGGCGCCGAGCACCGAGCCCAACAGGATCGCCGAGCCTCCGCCGGACGCCGCCATGGCCGGGATCGAGTGCTTGAGGCACAGGAACGGGCCCTTGAGGTTCACGTCGATGATCCGTTGCCAGTCGTCGTCGCTGGTGTCCTCGAGCGAGGCGCGCACCTCGACCGCGGCGCTGCACACGAGTACGTCGAGCCGCCCGCCGTCGCCATTGGCGCCAATGGCGGCGTCGACCATGCCGCGGACGTCGCCCTCGTTCGTCACGTCGGCGGCGACGGCCTCCGCCGATCCGCCCGCCTTCGAGACGGCGGCGGTGACCCGCTGCGTAGCCTGCTCGTCCACGTCGACGACGAGCACCCGTGCGCCCGCCGCCGCCAGATACGCGACGGTCGCCTCGCCGAGCCCGGAGGCGCCGCCGGTGACGATCGCGTTGCGGCCGGCCAACCGGCCCGATGCGGCTGCGGTCATCGCAGCGCCGCCAGCCCGCCGTCGGCGGGGATCACCGCGCCCGACGTGTACCCGGACAGGTCGCTGGCCAGGAACAGCGCGATGCGGGCGACGTCCGCCGCGGTCCCGAGCCGGTGAAGAGGGATGTTCCCGAGCAGCCCGCTCACGAACCCCTCGCCGTCGTCCATCTCCGCCGCCACCTTGCGGAATCGGGGAGTGTCGATCGAGCCCGGGGCGATCGCGTTGGCGCGGACCTTCGGCCCGTACTCGGTCGCGATTTGGCGCGTGAGGGCGACGAGCCCTGCTTTTGCGGCGCCGTACGCGGCGTAGCCCTCCGAGCCGATCAGCGCCAGCACGGACGCCGTGTTGATGATGCTCCCGCCGGCGCCTTCGGTGAGGTGCGGCATCGCGGCGCGGCACGCCCAGAAGATGGCGCTGAGGTTGGTCGCAATCGTGGCGTTCCACTGCTCCTCGGTGCACTCGATGAGCCGACCCGACATCTGGATCGCGGCGTTGTTGTAGAGGACGTCGACACCGCCCAAGGCGCCCACGGCGGCAGCCACCATGGCGTCGTTGTCGGCGCGCCGCGACACATCGGCGTGCACGGCGATCGCCTTGCTGCCCGCCTGCTCGACCAGCTCGACGGTCTCGCGCGCGCCGTCGTCGTTCATGTCGGCGACCGCGATCAGCGCGCCGTGCTCTGCGAAGAGCACCGACGCGGCCCGGCCCTGACCCGACGCCGCGCCCGTGATGAGCGCAACTTTGCGGTCGAGAAGTCTCAGGTCGGGCAATCTTTCTCCTGTCGCCGTCGCCGCGGCGGACGGTACGAGAACCCTGACACGGGCGTCAACAATGGTCCCGTAGGCTTCCGGCCGTGCCGGACGTGCCCCTCGAGCTTCCCGACGCAGTGTTCCACCGCGACGGCGACCGCTTCGTCCCGACCGAGCTGGCGCGCGGGCCGTGGGATCCGAACGCACAGCATGGTGGTCCCGCCGCGGCGCTACTGGCGCGAGTGATCGAGCAGCACGAGGTCGGGCCGCCCGCGCACGTCGTCCGCATGACGATCGAGCTGCTGCGGCCGGTGCCGATGCAGCCGATCGAGGTGCGCGTCCGCACCGTGCGCCCGGGGAAGAAGGTGCAGCTCGTCGAGGCGTCGGTTGTCTCGGGCGAGACCGAGGTCGTCCGGGCCACGGCGCTGCGGATCCGCGAGGCCGACGTCGAGTTCGCCGACCCGCCCGACGATCGGCTCACACCGGGCCCGGGCGCGCTCGGCGAGCGGTTCGAGAACCTCGGCCCCCTCAACTTCGGATTCGCGATGGAGATGAGCGGGGTGCGTGGCGCGATCGGCATCCCCGGGCCGGCGGCAGTGTGGTTCCGGCTCGCGGTGCCGATCGTGGCCGGCGAGGAGACGACCCCGCTCATGCGGGTGGCCGCGGCGGCCGACTTCGGCAACGGCATCAGCGGCGCCGCCAGCTGGGACCAGTACCTCTTCATCAACCCCGACCTGACGATCTACGTGCACCGGCTGCCCGTGGGGGAGTGGATCGGCCTCGACGCCGTCACGTGGCCGACACACGAAGGCGTTGGCGTGGCCGACGCCGCGGTCTACGACGAGCGCGGCCGCATCGGCCGCTCGATGCAGGCCCTGTTGCTCGACCGCCGGTGAGCTTGCGACGCTAATTCCGGATATCTACTATCCGGAATGTGCGCCTCTCCGAAGGGGTCGAGTGGGGGCTCCACTGCTGCGTCGTCCTTGCCGTCCTGCCGGACGGCGCCGCCCTCTCGACCGGGCGCCTGGCCGAGTTCCACGGCGTTCCCATCGCCTACCTGGCCAAGCACCTCCAATCGATGTCGCGAGCCGGGATCCTCGTCGCCGGCACGGGGCCGCGGGGCGGGTACAGCCTGGCGCGACCGCCGGCCGACATCTCGGTCCTCGACGTCCTCGAGGCACTCGACGGTGACGAGCCTGCGTTCCAGTGTTTGGAGATCCGCCGCCGCGGCCCGACGGCGGTTCCGGCGCGCGAGTACCGGACGATGTGTGGCATTCACCGTGTGATGGTCGACGCGGACGCGGCGTGGCGGGCGGAGCTTGCGCGTGCGTCGATCGCCGACCTCGCCGCCGCCGTGGCTCGTGACGCGCGCCCGAAAGCGATCGAGAAGTTCGGGACCTGGCTACAGGAGGTCATGGCATGAACGTGTTCCTCACGGGCGGGACGGGCGCAGTTGGTCCGGCGACGGTCCGAGCGTTGCGGGAGCAGGGTCATGAGGTGCGCGCCGTCGCGCGCAGCGACGTCAAGGCGGCACAACTGCGCAAGCTCGGCGCCGAGCCGGCGCGAGTGGATCTTTTCGACGGCGACGCGGTGAAGCAGGCCGTCGACGGGTGCGAGGCGGTGCTGCATCTCGCCACGAACGTGCCGCCGTTGCGGCGGATGGCGAGCAAGAAGGGCTGGGTGACACACAACCGGCTGCGGACCACAGCCACCGAGATGCTCGTCGACGCCGCGCTCACGACGGGTGCGACCAAGTTCGTGAAGGAGTCGGTGTCTTTCGTCTACCCCGATGGCGGCGACGCGTGGATCGACGAGACCACGCCGGCCGACGAGTCGGTGGGGATGCTGCAACCGACGCTCGAAGGCGAGCGCATCATCGACCGTTTCACGGCCGGCAGTGGGCAGGGAGTCGTGCTGCGCTTCGGCTCGTTCTACGGTCCGACGGCACGCGCCATCGACGAGGCGCTGCGGCTCGCCCGCTGGCGACTGTCGATGGTCGGCGGGGAGCCGCAGTCGTACGTCTCGTCTATCCACACCGACGATGTAGCCGGCGCCGCCGTCGCGGCGTTGGACGCGCCCGCGGGCATCTACAACGTCGTCGAGGACGACCCGGTGACCCGCCGCGAGTACCTCGACGCGTTCTCGGCTGCGTTCGGCGTGCGGAAGCTGCGCCCGACGCCGACCTGGCTGGTCAAGCTGACGAGCAGGGCCGCCGCGGCCGCGGTCATCCGATCGTGGCGGATCAGCAACCGCAAGCTTCGAGACGCGACGGGCTGGTCGCCGCGCTACCCGAGCGTGCGCGAGGGTTGGCCCGCAGTCGCACTGGCGCGGGAGGCGAGCCATGCGTGACCGGATCGTGCGGGTGGTGCTGGTGGTGTGGGCCGCCGTGGGCGTCCAGCTCGGCATCTGGGCGACGTTCGCGCCGCGGTCGTTCTACGACGATTACCCCGGCTTCGGCCGGCACTGGGTGCGCGTCGACGGCCCGTACAACGAGCACTTTGTCCGCGATTTCGGCGCCCTCAACCTCGCGTTGGCGGTGGTGACGATCTTCGCCCTCGTGGCATTCGCCCGACCGCTCGTCATCGCCGTCGCCGTGGCATGGCTGGCGTGGAGCGTCCCTCACCTCGTGTACCACCTGCGGCATCTCGACGTCTACGACACCGGAGACAGGGTGCTGAACGTGTCCGCGCTCGCGGCGCTGCCCGTGCTTGCGATCCTCGTGCTGGCGTTGATGCTCACGAGCCCTGCGCGCCGCTGACGCGGCGGGGCTCAGCGCCGCCCGGCGTTGGGGCGCTTGCCGTGGTTCGCCTTGTTCCGGCGAGACCGGATCCTGCGCTTCTTCGTCTTCTTCGACATGAGAATGGCCACGCTAGTCGAGTGCGTATGGGGCGCCGGTACCCTGAGCGCGAATGGAGCACTTGGGATTGGTCGGCCTACCCGACTCGGGGCACGCGCAGCTGTTCAGCGCGCTCACCGGGCTCGACACGCCTACCGGGTTCGAGCCGACGAAGGGCGTCGCGCCGCTGCCGGATGATCGCCTCGAACGCCTGGCCGACATGTCGGAGTCGAAGAAGCGCGTCCACGCCACGTTCGAGATCGACTTCATCCCCGGTCTCGCGCCGGGTGGGAAGCCCGGCGAGGGGCTCGGCAGCCGGCTGCTCGGCTCGCTGCGCGACTGCGACGCCCTCCTCACCGTCGTACGGGCGGGCGACGACGCGGATCCGTCCGAGGCGATCGGCGCCCTCGAGCTCGAGCTCGTTCTGGCGGATCTTGCGTCCGTGGAACAAAGGCTCGCGAAGCAACGACGGGCTCTGAAGGGTGACGCGACGCTGGCCGGCGAGGTCGCGGCGCTCGAACGCGCCGAGGTGGCGCTGGCCGACGGCACGCCCGTCTACCGCTCCGATCTCACGGCGGAGGAGCGCGACCTCCTCGGCCCCGTGTTCCTGCTCACGAACAAGCCGACGCTCGTCGTCGTCAATGTGCCCGTGGACGCGCTCGAGCGCGGCGACCAGCTGGCCGCCGCGTTCGGCGAGGATGCCCTCGCCGTGTGCGTCGAGATCGAGGGCGATCCCGACGTCGCCGGGGCCTCACCCGAGGAGCGGGCCGAGCTGCTCGCCGATCTGGGCGTCAGCGAGAGCGTGCTGCCCCGGCTGGCGCGCAGCGCGTATCACCTTCTCGGCCGACGGACGTTCCTGACGACCGGCGACAAGGAGTCCCGGGCGTGGTCGTTCCGGGCCGGCGCGAAGGCACCAGAGTGCGCAGGTGTGATCCACTCCGATCTACAGCGCGGCTTCATCCGCGCCGAGGTAATCGAGTGGCAGGACCTCCTCGAGATCGGCTCGTGGGCCAAGGCCAAGGAGCTCGGCAAGATCCGCGTGGAGGGCAAGGAGTACGAAGTGCTCGACGGCGACGTGCTCGAGATCCGCTTCAACGTCTGACAAGGGAATCGGATGGCGTGGCTCGTGCGGGAGGGGGACGTCCTGGCGACAGCCGAGATCGCCGACACGAAGCGCGCGCGGCGTCGCGGCCTCATCGGCCGGCCCGAGTTCGAGGGCGCGTTGGTGCTGCCGTCGTGCCGCCACGTACACACGTTCTTCATGCGGTTCCCGATCGACGTCGCGTTCTGTGACCGGAACGGCACCGTGTTGCGGACGTGCCGACTGCGACCATGGCGCGTCTCGCCCCTGGTCCGCACCGGCGCCTTCGCCATCGAGGCCGAGGCCGGCGCGTTCGAGCGCTGGGGCCTTCGCGCCGGCGACGAGGTGGAAGTGAAGGAGTGACGGACGCGGAGGAGGCCGGCCGGTTGATCCTGGTGGGCACGCCGATCGGCAACCTCGACGACCTGTCGCCGAGGGCCGTCGAAACGCTCCGTACCGCCGACGTCATCGCCGCCGAGGACACGCGTCGAACGCGAGCGCTGCTGAGTCACGCCGGCATCCCGGCGGGGAGGCGGCTGCGCGCGGTGCACGGCGCCAACGAGACCGGCGCCGCGATCCGCATCGTCAGCGAGGTCCGCAGCGGTCGGCGCGTCGCCGTCGTCACCGACGCCGGCATGCCCGGCATCTCGGACCCGGGCGCCACCCTCGTGCGAGCCTGCGTCGACGCCGACCTTCGCGTCGAAGCGGTGCCGGGGCCGAGTTCGGCCCTGACTGCGCTCGTCGTGTCCGGCCTGCCGACCGACCGGTTCGCGTTCGAAGGATTCCTGCCGCGGAAGGGGCGCGCCCGCGCCGAGCGGCTCGCCGCAGTCGCCGGCGACACGCGCACGACCGTGGTGTTCGAGGCGCCCACGCGTGTGCACGACACCCTTGCCGACCTCGCCGACGTGTGTGGCGCCGACCGTGCCGTCGCTGTTGCGCGCGAGCTCACCAAGGCGTTCGAAGAGGTGTGGCGGGGGACGCTCGCCGACGCCGTCGGACACGCAGAGCGCAAGCAGCCTCGGGGCGAGCACGTGATCGTGGTCGGGCCCGCGGCCGAGCCCGCTCCTGCCGGCCACGCCGACGTGGAAGATGCGATCCGGGCCGCGCTGGCGGACGGGCGATCGGCCCGCGACGCCGCCGCCGAAGTCGCCGCCGAGCTCGGTGTGCCGCGCCGCCGTGCGTATTCGGTGGCTACGCGCTTGCGGGGCGCTCGACCCCCAGCCGGCTGACGCAGGCGGGGCACACGAGCTTCCCGGAGAACTCGATCAGGTCGACGGCGCCGGAGCAGAAGATGCACCGGTCCTCGACCTTGCTCAGCAGGATCGCGTCGGAGTCGACGGCGATCTCGATCATGTCGCCGGGCCGGATGCCGAAGTGGCGCCGGACCTCGGCTGGGAGCACGACGCGGCCGAGCTGATCGACCTTGCGCGCCACGCCGGTGCGCTTGACCATTCGTTCCTTTACCACCATGAGCGA
>JALZAA010000428.1 GCA_030948625.1 Actinomycetota bacterium | reverse complement strand
TGCTTCCCGCGTTGCGCTGGGCCGGAGTGCGGCTCCGGTTCGTGTGGGCATGGCGGCACCGGGCGGTCAGGACGATGGTGCGTCTGTCGGGCTGGACGGTCGGATACGTGATCGCCAACCAGGTCGCGCTGTGGGTCGTGCTGATCCTCGCCAACGGGCGCAACGGAGGCCCGTTCGTGTACCTGAGCGCGTACGCGTTCTTCCAACTCCCCCACGGCCTCCTGGCCGTGTCGCTCATGACCACGATCGCGCCCGAGATGGCGAGCGCAGCGGAGCGCAACGACCTGGCGGGGCTGCGAGAGCGCCTGTCGTTCGGGCTACGGCTCACGACGTTCGTCATCGTCCCGTGCGCAGCCGCCTTCATCTCGCTGGCACGGCCGATCGTCGTCGCTTTGCTGCAGCGGGGTGCGTTCTCCGCTGCCGATGCCGAAGTGGTCGCACAGACGATCGCCGGCTTCTCCTTGGGGCTGGTGCCGTTCTCGATCTATCTCTTCTCGTTGCGCGCCTTCTACTCGATGCAGGACACGCGCACGCCGTTCATGCTCAACTGCTTCGAGAACGCGCTCAATATCGCGCTCGCGTTCCCGCTCTACTTTGCGTTCGGCGTCCCAGGTCTCGCGCTCGCTTTCGCCGGCGCGTACGCAGGCGCAGCTGCGGTGACGCTCGTGGTGCTGCGCCGTCGCATCGGTGACGTCGACTCACGACGGTTCGGCGACACGCTGGCTCGATCGCTCGTGGCCGGCGCGTTCGTCGCCGGCACCACATGGCTGATCGCGCGCGGCATCGGATGGTCGAGCACGTGGGCCGCGGTCGGAGCCACGGCGCTCGGCTTGGTGATCGGGTTCGCGGAGTACTTCGCCGTCGCCGCCGCCTTGCGCATGCGCGAGGTCGACGACCTGTGGTCGCTGTTCGCGCCGCGGGTCCGTCGTGGCGGTCGCGGCGGGCCGGCCGGAGGGCCCGCCGTCGCGATCAGCGGGCCGGCCGACAGAGAAGGGCGAACGGTGTAACGATGCTGTCACGCTTCCGGTCCGAAGGGGACTGGGCTGCGGCCGAAGGGGACGCCCATGGCGGTTCGAGTCGTCACCGATAGCGCCTGCGACCTACCTGACGAGCTGCTCGAGAACCTCGGCATCGAGGTCGTGCCACTCACCATCCGCTTCGGGCACGAGGAGCTCATCGACCGCAAGGAGCTCAGCACCGACGAGTTCTGGCGCAGGCTCGAGGCGTCGAAGGTGCTGCCGGAGACATCGGCGCCGTCCGCAGGGGCGTTCGAGGAGACGTTCCGACGCCTGGTCGGCGACGGGGCGACCGGCATCGTGTGCATCAACCTGTCTTCGAAGCTGTCGGGCACCATGCAGGCTGCGCAGGTGGCGGCGCAGTCCGTGCAGGACTCGTGCCCGGTCACCGTCATCGACTCCCTGTTGGTCTCGATGGGGCTCGGCAACCTGTGCATCACGGCTGCAGAGCTTGCCGCCGACGGCGAGCCGCTCGACTCGATCGTCTCCAACGTCATCGACCGTCGGAACCGAACGAAGCTGTACGGCGCGCTCGACACGCTCGAGTACCTCAAGAAGGGTGGCCGAATCGGCAACGCCCGAGCCCTGCTCGGGTCGATGCTCGCGATCAAGCCCGTACTCGAGGTGCGCGACGGCTCCGTGGACGAGGCGGGGAAGGTCCGGACCCGCTCGAAAGCGCTGCGGCTGCTCGTCGATCGGGTGAAGGAAGGCCCGTTCGAGAGCCTCGCGGTGCTCCACGGGAACGCCCCCGACCTCGACGAGCTGCTGACGCTGCTCGAGCCGTTGAGCCCGCAGGACGAGATCGTCGTCGGCCAGATCGGTCCCGTCATCGGGACGCACGCCGGCCCCCGCGTCATCGGCGTGACGTTCCAGACCGGCTAGACCGCGCGCGGCATGCGTTTCGCTTCGGCCCGAAGCGAGGCCGGCGTGCCAAGCAGGTAGCGTCGCGGGACGTGCCTGACGTCGCCGCCCCCGGACGCGTCCTCGGAGGGCGCTACCGCCTCGATCGCGAGCTCGCTCGCGGCGGCATGGCGGCCGTGTGGATCGCAGAGGATCCTCTGCTGTCGCGGCGCGTGGCAGTCAAGCTGCTCCATCCGCAGCTCGCCGTCGACCAAGCGCTGCGCACGAGGTTCCGCAACGAGGCGATCGCCGCGGCCAAGCTGACGCACCCGGGCATCGTCGCGACGTACGACACCGGCGACGACGATGGGCTCGCGTACATCGTCATGGAGCTCGTCGAGGGCAAGACACTCCGCGGCATGATCGACCAGCGCCAACGACTGCCCGTCCAACAAGCGGTCGACATCACCTCGCAAGTCGCCGACGCGCTCGAGCACGCGCACCGCCAAGGGCTCGTGCACCGCGACATCAAACCCGCCAACGTCCTCGTGCAGCCGGACGGTCGCGTGAAGGTCACCGACTTCGGCATTGCCAAGGCGGCGGGCGGCGACGACCTGACGCGCACCGGCACGGTCGTCGGAACCGCGCGCTACCTCGCACCCGAGCAGGTGAACGGCGGCCCGGTCGACGGTCGCGCCGACGTGTACGCGGCCGGCCTGTTGCTGTACGAGATGCTGGCGGGAAAGCCGCCGTTCGCGGGCGACAGCGACATGGCGACCGCGGTGGCGCGACTCACGAGTGCACCCCAGCCCGTGAGCACAGCGCGACCCGACGTTCCTCGGCCGCTCGAAGACGTCGTCTCGCGCACCTTGGCCCGCGACCCGGACTACCGCTACCAATCGGCGCAGGCTCTCAAGGAGGCGCTGGCGCCGGGCGGCGCCGACGCGCCCACCGGGCCGCTCGCCGTTCCTACCGCGCAACCACCCCGGCGCACGC
>JALZAA010000066.1 GCA_030948625.1 Actinomycetota bacterium | reverse complement strand
ATCCCCACGCGTACGCCGTGCTCGCCGCGTTGGCGGCGCAGACCGTCGCTGGCCGGCCGGTGAAGTTCGCGCTCACCCGGCAGCAGATGTTCTCGCTCGTCGGCTACCGAGGCCCCACGATCCATCGAGTCCAGCTGGGGGCCGACTCGGATGGGCACCTCGCTGCCATTGCCCACGACGCGGTCGGACAGACCGCCAAGACCAAGGAGTTTGCGGAGCAGATCGCGGTGAGCACGCGCGTGATGTATGCCGCGCGCAATCGGCGCACCACCCACCGGCTTGCAGCCCTCGACGTGCCGCCGCCGACCATCATGCGAGCACCGGGCGAAAGTCAGGGCATGTTCGCGCTCGAGTCGGCCATGGACGAGATGGCAATCGAATGCGGTCTCGACCCCGTCGAGTTCCGGATCCGCAACGAGCCCGACGTCGACCCCGAAAGCGGCCTGCCCTTCTCCGTCCGCAACCTGGTTGGTTGCCTGCGCGATGGCGCCCGCCGGTTCCGCTGGGAGCTCCGCGACCCGACACCACGGGCCCGGCGCGACCGGGGCTGGCTCGTCGGGGCGGGTGTGGCCTGCTCGACGTACCCGGTCTTGCAGCTTCCCGGGTCGGTCGCCACGATCCGCGCACGTCCCGACGGACGCTATGCGGTATCGATCGCAGCCGCTGACATCGGCACCGGCACGTGGACCACGCTCAGGCAGATCGCCGCCGACGCGCTGGGTGTCGACGTCGAGGATGTCGAACTACAGATCGGCGACTCGGCGCTGCCGCCGGCTTCGAGCGCGGGCTTTTCGTCGGGTACCAGCTGCTGGGGCGCGTCGATCGTCGCCGCCGCGGATCAGTTACGCGCCCGCTTGAAATCCGACCACGGTGGAACGGTGCCTCCCGAAGGGCTCGAGGTCACCGCCAACATGCCCGACAACCCCGACGCAGCTCAGTACGCGATGCACAGCTTCGGGGCCCAATTCGCCGAGGTTCGCGTCAACGAGACGACCGGCGAGGTGCGCGTCCCGCGCCTGGTCGGAGTGTTCGACGTGGGCCGGATCATCAATCCCAAGACCGCCCGTTCGCAGCTGATCGGCGGGATGACGCAGGGCTTGTCGACCGCGCTGTTCGAGCACAGCGTCCTCGACCCGCAGTTCGGGCACGTCGCGAACCACGACTTCGCCGGATACCACATCGCCGCCAACGCCGACGTTGGCTCGGTCGAGGTGCACTGGCTGGACGAAGAGGACCCCCACGCCAACCCGATGGGCTCCAAGGGCATCGGCGAGGTTGGCTGCGTCGGCACGGCGGCGGCGATCGCCAACGCCGTCCACCACGCCACCGGCGTGCGCGTGCGCGATCTGCCGATCACGCTCGACAAGCTGCTGTGACGGCCCTCGTCAGGACGCAGGCGATCGGGACGCCGCTCGATCGCATCGACGGCCCCTTGAAAGTTCGCGGCGCGGCAACATACGCGTACGAGCAGCTCGTCGACCGGCTGGCGTACCTCTACCCCCTGCAAGCCACGATCGCCGCGGGGCGCATCACCGACATCGATACGAGTGCCGCGTCTGCCGAGCCGGGTGTGCTCGCAGTGTTCACGCACGAGAACGCCCCAAAGCTGGCCTCGACAGACGACGGCGACCTGGTGATCCTCCAATCGGACGAAGTCGCGTACCGCGGGCAGTTCGTCGGCGCCGTGATCGGCCAGACCTCCGAGGTGGCGCGCCATGCTGCGAGCCTGGTCCGGTTGCAATTCGAGGAGCGCGCGCACGACGTCGAGCTCCGGAGCGACCGCAACGACCTCTACGCCCCCGAACGAGTCAATGCTGGTTACGCGACGGATACCGCCGAGGGCGAGGTCGACGCCGCGTTGACGTCAGCGGTCTACATGCTCGATGCGACGTACACGACCCCGATGGAGCACCACAATCCGATGGAGCCCCACACCACCATTGCGATCTGGACGGACGACGGGCTCACCGTCCACTGCCCCACGCAAGGGGTACACACGACTCG
>JALZAA010000423.1 GCA_030948625.1 Actinomycetota bacterium | reverse complement strand
GTCGTGTCCGTTGCCGGAGGCACTTGGGCGGTTGTTAGCCCTGTCCGAACACCAGAACGACGGGTACAGCAGCTCCGACAACAAGCAAGAGCCGCCAGCTGATGCGCCTCATTGAGAACCTCCTCGGCCGTTTCTTTGCTCGGCGTCGAGCCTCACGGCGCCCCCCCCAAAGTCGATGACTTCTAACAGCGCCGACTGAGCTTGTCAAGCCTCCCCGCAGCGTGCGGGAGCTTCGCCCGGCGTCGCCCCGGACTAACGGGGTACTGAGAACCTCACCGGCATGTGCTTGATGCCGTTGATGAGGTTCATGTGCAAACGGTCGACAGGGCCGGTGAGCTCCATGTCGGGCAGGATGCGGCGCAACTCCTCGAACATGCAGTTGATCTCGTAGCGCGCGAGGTTGGCGCCGAGGCAGAAGTGCGGACCGCGGCCGCCGAAGGCGACGTGGTCGTTCGGCTCGCGGTCGATGTCGAACGTGTGTGGATCCGGGAACTGGTCGGGGTCCCGGTTAGCGGCCGGGTACCAGAGCGTGATCTTGTCGCCGTCCTTGACCGGAACGCCGCGAATCTCGGTGTCACGCGTCGCGGTGCGCCGGAAATAGTTGACCGGGCTGACGAACCTGAGCATCTCCTCGACCGCCGGCGCGAGCACGTCCGGGTCACGCAGGAACTGCTCACGCTGGTCGTCGTGCTCGAGGAGCGCCAGCGTCCCGCCCGTGATCAGGTTGCGCGTCGTCTCGTTGCCGGCCACTGCGAGGAGCAGGAAGAAGACGTTGAACTCCAGGACGTCGAGCTTCTCGCCGTCGACCTCCCCGGTGAGGAGCAGGGTCACGATGTCCTCGCCCGGATCCGCGAGGCGCTGGTCGGCGAGGGCTTGCGCGTACGCGTAGAGCTCCGCCGCGACCTCCATCGGATTGCTGTCGGCCCCGTACTCCGGGTCCTCGGCGCCGACCATGCGGTTCGACCACTCGAAGACCTTGTGGCGGTCCTCCTGCGGAACGCCGATCAGCTCGGCGATCACGATGAGCGGCAGGTCCGCCGCGACGTCGGTGACAAAGTCGATGTCGCCCTTCGGTGCGACACGATCGACGATCTCCTTCGCCGCCGTGCGCACGTGACCCTCGATCGACCGGATGTGCCGCGGCGTGAACATGCGGCTGACAAGCTTCCGCAGTCGCGTGTGCCGCGGCGGGTCCTGGTTGATCATCATCAGCCGGGTTCCCTCGTCGACCGGCCCCATGAACGCGCCGCCCGTGTACGACGAGAACGTCTCGGGGTCGCGCTCGACCGCCATGACGTCGTCCCACTTCGTGAGCGCCCAGAAGCCCGGGCCGTCGGCCTCGACGTGGTCGACCCACGCCACGGGATGCTCGCGGCGCAGGAAGTCGAAGTAGTCGTGGGGCGGACCGGTGAGGAAGGTGCGCCCGTCGGCGAGGTCGACGTCGTTGATGCGCATTTGTCCCCCTTCTGGGCGCCGTCGCCGCGGCAATCTAGCCCCAAAACCGCCCTCGCTAGAATCCGTTCTAGTTTTCGCCGCTCCGACGAGGAGACTCGATGCCCGAACTGCTCGACCTCAGCACCAAGCACTGCCGCGTCGAGCGCGACGGGCACGTCGTCATGCTGACGATGGACCGGCCCGAGGCCCGCAACGCGCTCAGCCCCGACATGCTCGTCGGCCTTGCGGACGGGTTCGATTACGTCGACCGCGAGCCCGAGGTGCGGGTGGCGATCCTCACCGGCGCCGGCGGCCACTTCTCGTCCGGCGCCGATCTGAAGGCGATGTCGAAGCCGTCGGACAGCGAGCACGTCCGCTCCCGCATGGCCGAGGAGCCCAACCTGCACTGGAAGGCGTTGCTGCGCGACTACCGGCTCTCGAAGCCGCTGCTCGCCGCGGTCGAGGGCTACGCCGTCGCCGGGGGGACCGAGATGCTCCAGGGAACCGACATCCGCGTCGCGGCCGACACCGCGACGTTCGGCGTGTGGGAGGCCAAGCGCGCGTTGTTCCCACTGGGCGGATCGGCGGTGCGCCTCCCCCGCCAGATCTCGTACTCACGCGCCATGGACATCCTCCTCACCGCGCGTCCCGTCTCTGCGCACGAGGCGCTCGAGTTCGGGCTCATCAGCCGGGTCGTGCCCGAGGGCCACGCCCTCGACGTGGCTCGCGCGGTCGCTGATCAGATCGCCGCCAACGGCCCCGTCGCGGTGCAGGCGATCCTGCGCGCGTGGCGCGAGACCGAGGGGCTTCCCGACACCGAGGCGATGCAGATCCAGGACAAGATCGGCTGGGAGGTGTTTGCGAGCGAGGACGCGCAGGAAGGCCCGCTCGCGTTCGCCGAGAAGCGACCTCCGAAGTACAAGGGGAGGTGATGGACGCGCCGCAAGGCGACGCGTCCGCCC
>JALZAA010000408.1 GCA_030948625.1 Actinomycetota bacterium | reverse complement strand
TGTGGCCGTCCAACTGCCGAACGGGCCCGAGATGGTCACGACAATGTTCGGGGTCTGGCTCGCGGGCGCCGTGTTCGTCCCGATCAACGTCCGTGCGCCCGTCGCCGAGGTCGACCGCGCCGTGCGCGCGGTCGGCGCCGTGGCGTTGATAGGGACCGGTGGCATCGACGTGCTCGACGGCCACAGTCGCTGCGACGCCGACGCCGCGTTCGTCCAGTGGACGTCCGGCACGACGGGCGACGCCAAGGCGATTCTGCACACGCACTCGGCGTACATAGAACTGCTCGATCGCGTGCTCGGTGAGCTCCGGGCCGGCGCGGGGCGCACGAACAAGGCGCCCATGCCGAACCTGATCCCGGTCTCGTTGGCGCTCAATGCCGGCATCTACAATGTGCTGTTCGGCCTCCGTGCGGGCTCGCCGATCGTGATCATGGAGCGCTTCGAGACCCGCTCGTTCGCAAAGCTCGTACGTCACTTCGGCATCCGCTCGACGGTCCTGCCGCCCACCGCGATCAAGATGCTGACCGACGACGATGCGCTCGACGATCTGGCCCCGCTGCGGTACGTCCGCAGCATCACCGCGCCGCTGCCGCCCGTCGAGGCGCGCCGGTTCGTCGACCGGTTCGGCGTGGTGGTGCTCAACGGGTACGGCCAGGCCGAGATCGGCGAGGTGATCGGCTGGACCGCCGCCGATGCCCGCGCCCATCCCGAGAAGGTCGGCGCCGTCGGCCGGCCGCACGCCGGCGTGAACATCAAGGTGCTCGATGACGACGGGACGGTCGTGCCCGCAGGCAGGGTCGGCGAGCTGTCGGTGCGGCCGCCGACCATGGCGTCGGGCTACCTCGGCGGCAGTGAGGAAGGCAACGCCCTCGCCGAGCGGCTGGATGCCGACGGCTATCTCCGCACCGGCGACCTCGCGCGCATCGACGACGACGGCTTCGTCTGGATCGAGAGCCGCGTCGGCGACGTCATCAACCGGGGTGGCAACAAGGTGCTCCCCTCGCACGTCGAAGAGGTCCTGCGATCCGCACCGGGGGTACGCGACGCTGCGGTCGTGGGTGTGCCCGACGAGCGGCTCGGCGAAGTGCCGGCCGCGTTCTTCGTGGGCGACGCCGATCCGGCGGAGCTGGATTCACGGTGCCGGGAGCAGCTCGTGCCGTACAAGGTCCCGGTGTCGTTCCATCGCGTCGACGCCCTTCCCCGCAACGAGGTCGGCAAGGTGCTGCGCCGACAGCTGGTCGCGACGCTCGACGCCGGCGCTGACCTGCTTCCCGTCCGCCGCGACACCCAGGCCGCCGAGGTGATCGACGCGGTGCGGACGTGGATCGAGCAGCACGTGCCGGACGCGTGGCGAGAGGCGGCGCGCCGCGGCGGCGCATCGTCCATTCGCGAGGTTCGGACGCGCGCCGAGTACGAAGCGTGGTACCCGGTGTTCGCCCGGTCCGGTCTGGTGGTCCCGACGTGGCCGGTCGAGTACGGCGGGCTCGATCTCGACCCCGGCACCGCCCGCCGCGTGGAGGCGGAGCTGCGGCCGTACAACCTCGGACGCCTCAACCCGCTCGGCCTGAACCTTGCCGCGCCGGCGCTGTTCGCACACGGCACTGAAGAGCAACGCCGTCGGTTCCTGCCGCCCATCGTGCGCAACGAGGAGAAGTGGTGCCAGCTCTTCAGCGAGCCGGGCGCGGGCTCCGACCTCGCTTCGCTTGCGACCACAGCCGTGCGCGACGGCGACGAGTGGGTGATCAGCGGACAGAAGGTCTGGACGACCTGGGCACACCTGTCCGACTTCGCCGTGCTGCTCGCCCGCACCGATCCCGACGCGCCGAAACGGAAGGGCATCACGTACTTCCTGCTCGACCTGCACCAGTCCGGCGTCGAGGTGCGGCCGCTGCGCCACCTCGGCGGCGAGGTCGACTTCAACGAGGTGTTCCTCGATCGCGCCCGCGTGCCCGAGTCCCGGCGCGTCGGTGGGATCGGTGACGGCTGGCGGGTCGCCGGCGCGACGCTCTCGGGCGAGCGGCAGATGGTCTCGGGCGAGGGCTCCGGCGGTGTCGACCGCATCGGCGGGGCGGGCACGACACACGTGCTCGATCTCGCGCGCCGGCGCGCGGTCGACGGCGCCCCGACCGGGAGTGCGAACGCGAACGTCCGTCAGGAGCTGATGCGGGTGTACAGCGAGGAGCGCATCCGGGCGTGGACCAACGAGCGGGTGCGCGCCCAGGTTCGAGCCGGTCGCGCCCCCGGCCCCGAGAGCTCGATCGGCAAGGTGCACCAGGGCGGCCTCAACCAGCGCATCCAGGCGCTGGCGGTACGCCTGCTCGACATGGAGGCCGTCGCGTGGGAGAGCGCCACCAACGACTACGCCGGCTCCCTGCCCTTCGAGGTGAAGGGCATGCTTCGCAGCCTCGCGAACACGATCGAGGGCGGCACCACCGAGATCAACAAGAACGTGCTCGGCGAGCGCGTGCTCGGCCTGCCGCGAGAGCCCGACGCGTGGCAAGGACGGCCGTGGCGGGAGGTCCCGCGCAGCTGATGCCGTACGAGACGCTGAACGTCGAGCGCCATGGTCCGGTCGGGTGGCTGGTGTTCGACCGCCCGGATGTCGGCAACGCGATGAACGCGACCATGTTCGCCGAGCTCGAGGCCGCGTGGCGCGAGCTCGACCGCGACCCCGCGGTGCGCGTCATCGTGAACACCGGGAACGG
>JALZAA010000391.1 GCA_030948625.1 Actinomycetota bacterium | reverse complement strand
TCCACTTCGTCGAGGGTGACATCGGTGACCTCGAGCTCGTCGAGATGCTCCTGCGCGACCAGCGGGTCGACGTCGTCGTGAACTTCGCCGCCGAGTCTCACAACAGCCTGGCCGTGCTCGACCCGGGCCTGTTCTTCCGCACGAACGTGGTCGGGACGCAGACGCTCCTCGAGGCGGCGCGCCGCGTCGGCGTGGCTCGCTTCCACCACATCTCAACGTGTGAGGTCTATGGCGATCTGCCACTCGACAGCGAGGAGGAATTCACCGAGAGCTCCCCATACCGGCCCCGCACCCCGTACAACGCGTCAAAAGCGAGCGCAGATCACGCAGTGCGCGCCTACCACGAGACTTACGACCTGCCCACGACGATCACGAACTGCTCCAACAACTACGGCCCGTACCAGTTCCCCGAGAAGATCATCCCTCTGTTCACCACGAATGCACTCGACGACCAGCCGTTGCCGCTCTACGCGTCGACCGAGAACCGGCGGGAGTGGATCCACGCACGCGATCACTGCACCGCCATCGACGCGGTGCTCGAACGGGGCGCGGTCGGCGACACGTACCACGTGGGCACCGGCACCGAGAAGAGCATCGAGGAGATCGCCGATGCCGTCCTGGACGAGCTCGGAAAACCATCCGAGCTCAAGAGGATCGTCCCCGATCGGCCCGGCCATGACCGGCGGTACCTCCTCGACGCGTCCAAGATCCGTCACGAGCTCGGCTGGAAAGCACAGATCCCATTCGAGCGCGGGCTGGCCGAGACCGTGCGCTGGTACTCCGAGCGCCGCGGCTGGTGGGAGCCGCTTCGCGAGCGTGCCCCCGTCGTCGAGGACCTGGCCTGGACCACACCCCGGTGAGGGTCTTCGTGACCGGCGCCGGCGGGCAGGTCGGACGCGAGGTCGTGGCCGCTCTTCGAGATCACGACGTCATCGCGACTGGCCACGCCTCGCTCGACGTCAGCGACCGCGACGCCGTGCTCCAGGCGGTCACGACGTCCGTTCCCGACGCGATCGTCCACCTCGCTGCGTGGACGGCGGTCGACGCGTGCGAAGCGGATGCCGACCGGGCCTTTCGCGTCAACGCCCTCGGGACCCGCCATGTGACCGACGCCGCCCGCCGGGTCGGCGCCCGCGTTTGCTACCTGTCTACTGACTACGTCTTCGACGGTACGAACCCCGATCCGTACGTCGAGTGGGACGTCCCCCACCCGGTTTCGGTGTACGGCGCGTCGAAGTACGGCGGTGAGCGAGAAGTCGATCCCGACGGCACAATCATCCGGACGTCCTGGGTGTGCGGGCGGCACGGGCACAACATGGTAAAGACCATCTTGCGGCTGGCCGCCGACTGCAAGGAGCTTTCCTTTGTCGACGACCAACGTGGGCATCCCACATTCGCGCAAGATCTCGCACCAATGATCGTGCGTCTCGTGGTCGAGCGGCGGCCGGGGCTGTACCACGTCACGAACCAGGGTGTGGCGTCGTGGTACGAGTTCGCCCGTGCCGTGTTCGACGCCGCCGGTCTCGATGCCAGCCGGGTGCGACCAATTGCCACCGCGGACCTCGAGCCCCCGCGGCCCGCGCCGCGGCCGACGAACTCAGTGCTCGACAACGCTGCCCTTCGCCTCAGCCGTCTCGCAATGCTTCCCTACTTCGGCGATTCGCTCGAGTCTCTGGTCACCGAGCTGATACGAGCGTGATGACACGCGCGTCGCGCGTCGGAGTCGTGGTCCTCGATTACAACGGCGGCGAGTTGACGCTCGGATGCCTCCGCCGTCTCGTCGAGACGGACTGGTCACCGGAGCAGTTCGAGGTCGTTCTTGTGGACAACGGCTCGACCCATCCGATCACCGATCGCGTTCGCGCCGACCTGCCGAGCGTTCGGGTTGTCCGAAGCGACACCAATCGCGGTTACGCGGGCGGCATGAACCTCGGCCTCGGCCACCTGAACGCTGCTGAGTACGTCGCCCTCATGAACAATGACGTGTCGGTCGCGCCGGGATGGCTGGCGCCGCTCGTGCGCACACTCGAAGGCGACGGGTCGCTCGGCGCCGCGTGCCCCAAGATCCTCCTGGATACTCGCTACCTCGAGGTCAGGATCGAGTCGGAGCCGACACGTCGAGGCCGCGGCGATTCGCGCGAGCTCGGCGTCCGAGTCAGCGGCGTGCACGTGGACGGCGACGACATGTGGCGGCTGTCGAGACCGCGCCACGGTTTCTGGGGACCCGAGGTGGGAGACCCGGACGAGCCCACGTACGAGTGGACGTCCGGGCGAGCGACCTTGCTGGTTCCGGTAGGGGAACCGCTTCGCGACGTCTGTGAGCTGCGGCTCGCGGCTGATCGCCCGACGAAGGTGCAGATCGCCTGCGGTGGTCACGAGGTTCAGTACGTCGTCGGCGGGACGCCGGAGTGGTATCCCGTCTCACTCGACGGAGTCCCGTACGACGTCATCAACAATGCAGGTTCTGTGCTCACCGCGGACGGCTACGGCGCGGACCGCGGCTACCTCGAACGTGACGAGGGGCAATACGACGCCGAGGACGACGTCTTCGCATGGTGCGGAGCAACGGTGCTGCTCCGGACCGACTACTTGGCGGACGCCGGCCTGTTCGACGAGCGTCTCTTCCTCTATTACGAGGACCTCGAGCTGTCGTGGCGCGGCCGCGAGCGCGGCTGGCGATACCGGTATGTGCCGGACTCGGTCGTGCGCCACGTGCATACTGCGTCGACCGTGGAGGCCTCAGAGCGATTTGTGTATTACAACGAGCGGAACCGGTTGCTCACTCTGACGCGTCATGCACCGCCGCGGGTGGTCGCGCGGGCGCTGGCCCGATATCTGCTGGTCACGGCGTCGTACGCTCGACGCGACCTCATGAGCCCCCTGTTACACCATCAAACTGCTCGACCGACCGTACCGGTCAGGCGGCTGCGCGCCCTGGCCGGATACATAGCTGCCGCTCCCGCCATGCTGAGAGCACGGAATGATCCGCCACGACGCGCCGGTGTCCGAGCACGCTGAGCCCACGCCCGTGGATCGAGTCAGCCGCCTGAGCTGTGTGATCTGCGGCTCCCCCGCCACAATCACCGGCTCGGCGCGCTCGTTCAGCAAGCGCACGTTCGAGCTGGCTCGCTGCTCGACCTGCCGGTTCTCCTTCGTCGTCGATCCTCCGACGGACCTCGAAGGGCTCTACGACAAGGAGTACTACCGAGGCACGGGCGCGGACCCGAGCGTCGATTATGAGCGAGAGCTCGACGATCCGCGCACGGTTCGCGTGTACGAATGGCGGGGTTTGCTGAAGATCATCGATAGTCTCAGAGGGGGCCTCAGCGGCATCCGGTGGCTCGACTACGGGTGCGGGCTGGGGGGACTCGTACGCTATGCGCGGCAGCGCGGCATCGAGATCTACGGGTTCGACGAGGGCTACGCCGCGGATCGGATGCGTCAAGAGGGCATCCCGCTGCTCACCGCGGGGGAGCTGGACGCAGCCGCGGGATCGTTCGACGTGATCACCGCGGTCGAGGTGGTGGAGCACTTCGCCGATCCCATGCCCGCACTCCGTCAGATCGCGACGCTCCTGAGCCCGGGGGGTCTGTTCTTCCTCACGACGGGAAACGCGGAGCCGTTCAGGGGCCGCCTCGAGACGTGGCCGTACGTCCAGCCCGACGTGCACCTCAGTTTCTTCGAGCCGGGGACGCTCGAGTTCGCCTTCCGAAGCGTGGGTCTCGAGCCGTCCTTCCCCGGCTTCGTGCCCGGGTACACGGACCTCATGCGATACAAGGTGCTGAAGAATCTCAGGCTCAAGCGTCGACACGCGCTCGATGGCCTCGTCCCGTGGCCGCTGGTGGCACGAGCGGCCGATCGGCGCTACCGGCTGAGCGCGCATCCCGTCGGCTGGCGTCCCTGAGCCGGCGAGCAAAGCGCCTTGATCGCTACGTAGACGTGTGGAGCTCCCCAAACAGCGTGCCGTCGATGCGTCGCAGCGTCAGCAACGACGTCGATGCGAGACGGTTCTTGCTCGCCTGCAATTCTTCAGCGCTCTCCCACCGGGCACTCACGAGCTTGCCCGTGAGCCACTCCGACTCCTCCGACAGCAGGTACCGCACCAGGGAGGCGATGACTTCACTCACCGCGCTGTCGTCGTCGGGAGCGACGGCCTTGCCCGTCGCTTCCTCGTAGAGTGCAGCGCCCGCCACTTCTGGTCCCGCCTCGAGCACCGGGTGCAGAAAGCCGGTCGGAAGCGGGCCGGGTGCGAGCGCGTTCACACGAATCTTCGAGGGAGCCAGCTCCTTCGCCAGCGTCTCGGTCAGGATGGCGACCGCCGCTTTCGCCGTGGTGTAAGCGCTGATGCGACCCGGGACATTCGGGCCGCCAGTCCCGCCACCCGACACATTGATGATCGAGCCGCGGCCGAGATCCGCCATCTGGGGCGCGAAGGCGGCACAGAGGTTGGCGACGCCCCCAACGTTGATCTCGAATGCCCGTTGCCACTCGTCGAGATCTACGGCGTCGATGCGACCGACTGGTCCGAGCACGGCGGCGTTGTTGATAAGCGCGTACGCGGGCCCGAGCACGCGTCGGCTCTCCTGTGCGAAGTCGCGGACTGCGCCGGGATCACGTACGTCCAGCGCGGCCACCAGCACCGGGATGTCATGCTTTTCATGAATCTCGTCGGCGGCCGCCTGGAGTTGGCGCTCACCGCGCGCGCAGAGCGCCAGCGACGCGCCTTCGGCGGCTAGCACGTGGGCGATCCCGCGGCCGAGTCCCCGGCTCGCGCCGCTCACGACACACACCCTGCCGGTGACGCTCACGGCGCGCGGTTGCCGGACGCTCGTGGTCGAGCCAGGCAGATCAGGGAGGTGCCGAGCGGCGTCGGAACTCGTCCCTCGACAGCGCAGAGCGCGCGGAATGCCGCGCTCGTCATGCCTGACTCTGTGGAGCTCGTCGGGTACGGGCGTCGCCGGAAGCGGGAGTAATACGCCGTGATGGGTATAAACGTGAGGCCGTAGTACCGCAGCCGGATGATTTCGAACTCGCCGGCCAGTACGCGCCGAAGAGTGCTTCTCGTGTACCGGCGATGATGGCCGAGCTCCTCGTCGTGAAATCCGAAAAGGGACGGCAACGCCGGGACGCTGATCACGAGCACGCCGTCGTCCACGAGCAGTCGCCGGAGCCGCTCCACTACGGCCCGATCATCTTCGATGTGCTCGAGCACGTCGTGCATCACGATGACGTCAGCAACGTCTTCGCCTTCGATCTCGTCGACGCCGAGCTGATGAACGGCACAGCCGTGTTCGGGGCAGTCGCGACGAGCCAGCTCGAAGGCCACGGGATCCGGCTCGAACCCTTGGACATGAAACCCGGCATCCACCGCCATTCGGTTGAAGAGGCCGCCGCCGCAGCCCACGTTGTAGAGCAGCGATCCGGGCCGGTGGTCACGCAGCCAGCGGAGCGTGAGGCGGTACTTTCCTTGCGCGTACGCGTCCGACTCTCGGAACTCGTGGTCGACCGTGGTGTACCCGGTGGTCACGAGCGCTCGGCCGCGGGCACGGAACGACGCGGGGCGCGCGCAGTTGATCTCCCGGACCCGGGTTCCACGAAGCCCTCGGCGACGTCGACAATGTAGCGGGGCCGTCGCTTGACCTCGTCGTAGATGCGACCGAGGTACTGGCCGATGATGCCGATGCAGATCAGTTGCACTCCGCCCACGAACAGGACCAGCGCCACGATGGTCGGATTACCGACAGGAAACTGCACGCCGGCAAGGGTGGCGATGAGGTACGCGATGCCGACAAGGAACGCCGCTCCGGCGGCCGCGAAACCCACGGCCGTGCTGAGATTGAGAAGCGCGCTCGAGAAGGCGATCAGCCCGTTCAGCCCGATGCGTACGGACCCGAGGAAGCGGTTGTAGTGGCCGCGGCCTGCGTGTCGGACGTCCCGGTCGAACATCACTGCGGTCTGCCGGAAGCCGACCAGGGCAACCATGCCCCGGAGGAAGCCGTGCGTCTCCGGGAACCGTAGGAGCTCGTCGACGACGCGACGGTCCATCAGCCGAAAGTCGCCGGTGTCGCGCGGAATCGGAACGTCGCTGAACCGGTTGATCAGGCGGTAGCCGAGGCTCGCCACGAGCTTCTTGACGCGCGTCTCGCCACTGCGGTCGCGGCGTTGGGCGTAGACGACCTCGAAGCCCTCGCGCCAGCGGGCGAGCATCTCGGGTACCAGCTCGGGGGGATCCTGGAGATCGACATCCATCACGACGACCGCGTTCCCCGACGCGTACTCGATGCCGGCGAGTGTCGCGGTCGGCTGCCCGAAGCGCCGCGAGAAGATGATGAGCTTGATCGCGGGGTCCTCCTCGCGGAGCCGACGGATGACATCCTCGGTACCATCGCGCGACGGGTCGGCAGCGAAGACGACCTCGTAGCTGCGCACGTGCCGGCGAAGGAGTGGCAGCAGCCGCGCCATGAACGCGGGGATGTTGTCTGCCTCGTCGAAGACCGGCACGACGACCGACAACTCGATATCCGGCATCTTTCCTCGTCTAGTTCAAGCGTTACGCAAAAGTGCACGATACCCGCATGCCGCGGCGCCGGACTAACCTCCCCGGCTCCGTCTGGCTCCGATTTGGACTGCGCTACTGGTGACAACGGTTGAAGTCGAGGACTCGCTAGTCGTGGAGGAGAAGAACGCAACCTCGCGCGCCCCGTTACGGCTGCGCAACATCGCGATCGTCGCCTGCGTGGGCGTCGTGCTGCTCGTCTACGTGCGGTGCGCGTTGTCGTACGGCAAGGACATCAACCCCGCCCAGAATCGTTCGGACTTCCACAACCTCGTCGCCGACGCGTTACTACACCGGCAAACGAACCTTCGACTCGATCCACCGGAGGGCTTGCTCGAGTTGAAGGACCCTTACGACCCGTTGGCGAATGAGCCCTATCGGAAGCAGGGGATCAACGACCTCAGCCTCTACAAGGGAAAGCTGTACGCCTTCTACGGTCCTGCTCCAGCGCTCCTGGCGTTCATTCCATTCCGCGTTCTCCGGCTGGGGGACCTCTCACCGACGCTGGCCAGTTTGGCTTTCGGCGTGGCGGGATTCGGGTTTTCGCTTCTGCTGTGGCGGAGGCTCACCCGCTGGCTCTTCGGCGATCTCCCGGTGTGGATGGACTGCTTCGCAGTGTTGGCCCTCGGCCTCGCTCTACCGGCACCGTTCATCATCTACATCGGGCGCGCCTACGAGGCGTCCATAGCGTGTGGATACTTTCTGCTCTTCGCGGGGCTCTACTCCCTGACGAGCGGGCTGCTCTCCGAGGCGCGGGCTCGGACGGCGCTGCTCGCTCTCGGCAGCGCCGCACTTGCGTTGGCGGTTGGAGCACGGCCGGACATGCTGCTGGCCGGGCTGTTCATCGCGGTGGCGTTCGTCATCGTCATCAAGCGGCAGCCGCAGAGCGAACGCCCTACCAGCCGCATCAACGAAGCGGTCGCGGTCGTCGCGCCCTATGTGACCATTGGCGCGCTGCTGGCCCTCTATAACTTCGTCCGGTTCGATTCGGTGACCGAGTTCGGGGGCGGATACCAACTCTCCGGAGCGAATTCAACAACGTACGACTTCTACCAGTTGTGGTACGTGCCCCACGGCCTCTATTACTACCTGTTCGCTCCCGCCAGGCTGAACGCAACCTATCCGTATGCTTTCCTCCTCAGGAACGTCCCGTTCGCGCAATCGAAAAACGTATACACACACGAACCGGTCGCCGGTGTGCTCACGAACATGCCGCTCATCGGATTCGGGCTGGTGTTGACGGCAAGTCAGATCCCTCGGCTTGCGCGCAGGTGCCGTCCCGCGCTGTTGGTGATTCTTTCCGCGCTATCCGTCGCCGTTGCCCTCGTCGTCAGCGTCTCCTTGACGTTCCGATCCGCCACGATGAGGTACACGCTCGACTTCGCCCCGCTGCTGCTCGGAGCCGGGTTGCTCGCGTGGGCCTTTTGGAGCCTCGAACGGAGAACGCGCAAAGTAGGTTTTTGGTTGCTTCAGAGTCTGTGGCTCGTGCTGCTTGCAATCAGCGTCCTGTTCAATCTTGCGATCACGCTCACGCCCTGCCAGGGAACCGGCACCTGTTGACCGGAACGCGTCACGGTACGAAGCGCGTCTCTGCCACCAGCTGCCAGCCCCAACGCTTCGCCGGCAGGTTGATTCGCAGGAGAGCATCGAAGACGGCACCGACGATGCGCGCCGGAGCGGTGTTCGTCGACCGACCTTGCGCAGCGTCCTCGACGAGTTTGCGGCCTCGCGTGATGATCATGAGGCGGTACAGGTTGAAGAACGGGAAACCCCTGGCGGTGCACCGCTCCACTTGGAAACCGGCGGCCTCGAGCAAGTTCTGAAGATCGCCGCACGAATAGTGCCGACGATGACCGATGAATCGATCGAAGGCCGACATCGGCCCGCTGGGCACAGTGACGAGCATCTGGCAGCCAGGTGAAAGAAAGCCGGCGGCGTTCGCGAGCAGGGCGTCGGGTCGGTCGAGATGTTCGAGCACTTCGGAACACACGGCGACATCCGCCCAGTCTGCCCAAGCGTCAGGAGCGGTCACCGCGTCGAGCAGATCGTGCTGGAGGAACTGCGCGCTCTGCATGCGCGCCTGCGCGATCGCGACACCCGTGGCACTCAGCTCGATCCCGCGGACGGCCGCGTCCGGGAACCGAAGCGAGGCCTCGGAGGCCAGGTCACCCGCACCGCTCCCGATGTCGAGAAGTCGGGAGCCCGGCGTGAGCCTGCGCCGGAGCCAGCGCAGAACGATACGGAGCCGGTATGCCCCGGCGGGATTGATCTGGCTCGCGTCGTAGAAGTCTCGCCAGTGCGACTCCCAGTCGTCACGTTCGGTTTGCATGATCAGCCGTCGACCGTGCAGCGAGCGAACGTGTTCAGGAAGAACTTGTGGCGGTAACAGCGAATGAGCCGTGGACGGAACCCTGCGCGCACAAGGAGCGGCCAGAGATCCCGAGGGTCGTAGTACGTCTTGTGATCATCGATGCTCTCGGCTGGACTCAGACCTAGTCGGTAGGCGGACAATTCGAGAAACCGCTTCCCGAGCCAATTCGGCACGTTGATGAGACAGACACCGCCGGGCGCCGTGACACGTCGTAACTCGTCCAGCATCTTCTCTGGCTCAGTCAGATGCTCGAGCACGGAAACGCACAGCACGACGTCGAGAGATCCGCTGCCCACCGACCCGACTGACCCGGGAAGCTGCCCTTCAGTCGCGCACACCTTCGGGTGGGCTTTCAGATCCTCGGCGATGGAAACGTCCACGAGAACGGCGCTCTGCACGTCCTCGAGGACGGAGCGAACGAACCGCGCGTCGTAACCGCATCCAAAGTCGCCGACGCGCTTGCCTCGGAAGGAACCAACGCTCTTTCGCAAGCGGCGGCTGGACAGCCAGACGCCGAGCTGATCGGCGACCGTGAGCGAGTGCGTCTCTCCGTAGGCCCCTGGCCTATCGGTTGGATCGCTCATCGAGCCGGCTCTGTGGGCGTGGCTTCCGTGGTGAGCTCCGAAGGTCTTCGACCCGAAACGACCGAGATGGCAATGACGATTGCAAGAAGCATCACTCCAAGGATGGCGAGCAAAGCTGTGTTCTCACCTAGTCGCTGCACGATCGGCGCCGACGCGTCAGGAACCGGAATGTAGCCGCCCGACGAAATCAAGAGCCAAGCGATCGTGCCGACGAGGAGTGAAACGGCAGAAACCGAGAACACGGCCGTCTTCGTATGATATGACCTCGCGCTTCGATAGAACATCGCAAGAGCGCAGACCGCAACGCTGGTCGCGGGCCACAGATACTCAGCCGCGTACCGCTGGCTCCAGCCGCCGTAGAGACCGCTGGGTATGAGGAAGAGGACCACGCTGCTGGCGGCGAGGTAGCCGAGGAAGAGGCCTCGACCTCCTGCCGGAGAACCAAGCGCAGACCGCAAGCCGCCGAACGGTCCCGCCCTGGTCAGTGGCGGCCGATGCTTGCGGGAGCGAGCCAGGACAACCGCACCGACAATCGCGCCCAAGGTCAGGGCTGGGTTGATCGGAAGGGCACCGACCTGCTGCTCTGCCGTGATCACCCCGTGCTCGCGTCTGATTGCATCGGGTTCGAAGTCCCGGTTGACGTCGATGAACGGAAACCTCGACGAGAACGTCGGCGGATGGAGCAACGTGTGATACACGACGTCAGGAAACGGTCCGAGTCGTAGATCGGAAACGACGGTCCGCTGGGTTTCGTGGTCGAGACCGCCGAGCTGGTAGGTCAAGCCGTTTTCCTGTATTGACCCGAAACGCAGGTAGTTGTAGGCGCCGAGTCCTGTTAGCACGACAAAGAGCGGCGCCGCCGCCGCGAGCACAATCAAGATTGTGCGACCTCGTCCTCCATGCCACGACAGCTTGCCGGCGGTGATCATGAGGAAGATCGCTGCTATAGGTAGGTAGTTGATCCGCGAGCCGACGGCAAGCGCCATCGCTATGCCGGCTGCAGCTGTCAGCAACAGGTTGGGCGCAGTTTCGGTCAAGAGGCGCTGCAATAGAACGCAGTGTGCGAGAAAGAACACCACTCCTGCCGCGATCGCCACCTCGTAGATCTCCGGTCGCCGGAGCAGGAACAACACGCCCGAGGTCGCGCCTATGGCTGCAACAGAACCGAACGTCGCGAGGCGCAAACGAAGTGATGTCGACCCTCCCTCGGGATGAGACGACCCGTCGGCAAGGAGCCTTCTCACCAGCGGCACGAGAAGCGCGAAGAAAGCGATAGTCAGCGCGACGAGTGCGATCGCATCCGTGAGTTCCCCACCCAAGAGCGCGATCGGAAGGTAGAAGAGCACTGCGGGTACCGGGCTGAAGTACAGATACCAGTGGCCTCGGTACAGGCTGGCATCGTTGATCCGATAGGGCGCGTTCTGAATGGGATCGTACGGATCCGAGAGCTTCGGGAGCTGCGGGGGAACTGGGATCTCGAGGGCCGCTTGACGGTCCTTGAAGGCTCGTGCCTGTTTCGCGTACAGCTGACGACTCTCGAATTGGCCCGTGAAGCAATAAACAAGCGCGACGAACGACAGGATGATCACGGCGCCGCCAGCCGGTAGCCAGAGGTCCTGGCGAGTGCCCATGCGTACCGAGCGGCGGGGCCCAGGCGAGCTTCGGTCACGCGTCGCGCCCGCGTCTCCACGAGGCGACGCGCCGGGTGCACTCATGGGTTCAGTCCCGCTACGGTCCCGCGAAGCCGCAATGTTGCTCAGCACGTCCCTCTTGCGCGGGTCGCACTTTCCCAGACGGCGCTCGAAGCACGCAAACGAGGCGTCTTGCTGATCGACCGATCGCCGCTCGTAGACTCCGTGCGTGCCGAATCGAAACGGGCCGTCGAATGTCGGCGGCACAGCACCCGAGCCTGATGGTAAGGCTGTGAGCCGTGGCTAACAACAGCGCCTCGACGCTCGAGGCCATCGAGGCGATCGACGCATCGCAGGTAGACCTCCTTGTGCCCGAGGACGACACCACCGCGCCTGAGTTGTCGATTGTGATACCAGCGCTCAACGAGGAGCTCACTATCGGAGACTTTGTGGATTGGTGCAAGAAGGGCAGCCAGGACGCGGGTATCTGCACCGAGATCCTGATCATCGACAGCTCGACCGATCGCACTGCCGAGATCGCACTCGAGAAAGGGGCGCGGGTGCTCAAGGCGCCGCGCCGCGGCCTTGGACGCGCCTATATCGACGCAGTCCCGTTCGTGCGCGGGAAATACATCTTGATGGGTGACGCCGATTGCACATACGACTTCCGAGTGCTTGCTCCGTTCGTACAAAGGTTTCGGGACGGTTACGAGTTCGTGATGGGGTCGCGCTTCAAGGGGGAGATCGAGAAGGGCTCCATGCCATTCCTCCACCGGTACCTGGGAACACCGGTCACCGGTTGGATCCTCAACCGCATTTACTCGAGCAAGTTCTCAGACATCCACTGCGGCATGCGCGGTATCACGACGGATGCGTTTCGGCGAATGCGGATCCGATCGGAATCCTGGGAGTATGCCTCCGAGATGGTCCTCCGCTCGGTCCGGATGCAGCTCCGAACAACTGAGGTGCCCGTGCGGTTCCTGCGTGACCAACCCGGCCGGATGAGCCATCACAAACGCGCCGGGTGGACATCGCCATGGAAGGCCGCATGGACGAACCTCCGAGCCATGTTCGTATACGGCGCCGACTTCTTCGTCTACAAGCCGGGCATCTTCCTCACCGTCGTCGGCCTCGCCCTCACGCTGCCGCTGACTTTCGGGCCCATCACAATCGGCCCCGTGACACTCTCGTTGTACTGGATGTTGATCGGTGTCACGCTGACGCTGGTCGGGTTCCAGAGCTTCCTCTCCGGCTGCCTTGCGCAAATGATCTATGACGAAACCGGTCATGCACGCGACCGGTGGCTCAGAGTCTTTCGCTACAACCGAGCGGTCGGTGCATCTGCGGTGATCTTCGTCTTGGGCTTATTGCTCACCGCGTTTCTCGTGTCCAACTACGTGCGGTTCGGCCTTGAACTGCGTGGGTTTGGTGCCTACGAATACATGGCCATCACGGGCCTCATGCTGATGATGGTCTCGTTCACGCTGTTCGTGTTCACGCTGCTGTTCCATGCGCTCGCGTTGCGGCTTCGGCAGCCTCCCGAAGGCCCGCCAGCGCGCCGCGCTCTCGGCAATTGAGCGCACCGCTTCGTTTTGCAGCGCCGCGCGCGCCACTGCGTACAATCTCGGCCTTCGGATCCGGGCACGCTGATCACGGCTGAAGCCCCGCAGGCTCGCGTCGGCCCGTCAGGCGCGGGCGTACTCAAAGAACCTCCCATCGAGGGCTGATTGCACACCCAGGCAGACACGTTGGAGATGCAAGCCGGCCGAGGCGAAGACGCCGGCTCTCGACGATCGCGGAAGCGCCGCGGCGTGATTCTTCTCTGCATCCTCGTGGTGATGATGTTCTTCATACGAGCAGGCTGGTCGTACGGAAAGTCGCTCAATCCGTTACCAAAGTCGGCCCCGGTTCTCTACAACTTCGAGAACTTGGTCGCGGATTCTCTCGTCGCCCATCAACTGAGCCTAAAGGTCGAACCACCGGAAGGACTGTTGCGCCTGGACGATCCCTACGACCCACGAACGAATGCCGACTACCGCGCGAACGGGCTTCACGACCTCAGTTTGTACAAGGGGAAGCTCTACGCGTACTTCGGCCCCGCTCCTGCGATCCTCCTGTACATCCCCTTTCGTCTGCTGCGGGTCGGCGACCTCTCGCCGACGCTTGCCACGCTCGTCTTCTGCGCCGTGGGGTTTCTCTTCTCTCTTGCGCTGTTCCGGCTCCTCGTTCGCTGGTGTTACGGAAGCATCCCGATATGGATGCATTGCGTGGCGGTCTTCACACTGGGTCTTGGCGTCCCGAGCGCATGGATGATCTACATCGGCCGTGACTACGAAGCTACGACCGCCTGCGCCTACATGC
>JALZAA010000385.1 GCA_030948625.1 Actinomycetota bacterium | reverse complement strand
CACTCGACGTCGAACGTCGCCAACGTGTCGCAGCGGGCTGCCGTCGCTGCGCTCGAGGGCGACCTCGAAGCGGTCGCGATGATGCGCGCCGCTTTCGACCGACGCGGGACGCGCATGCACGAGCTCCTGTCGGCGATCCCCGGTGTGACGTGCCTCGCGCCCCAAGGCGCGTTCTATTGCTTCCCGTCGTTCGCGGGGGTGCTCGGGCGCGAGATCGCCGGACGCCCCTGCAACACGTCGCTCGACCTTGCCGCCGCGCTGCTCGACGAGGCCAAGGTCGCAGTCGTCCCCGGGGAGGCATTCGGCGCCCCCGGCTACGCGCGGCTTTCGTTCGCGGCGTCCGACGAGGCCATCGAAGAGGGCGTGGAACGCATCGCCAAGCTGCTCACGTGACCAAAAAGCGGTTGGTTCCGGACACCCGCCGGTAGGGTCGGGCGCATGGCCCGCGTCCTCGTCGCCGAGCGAATTGCCCCGCGGGGCCTCGAAGCGCTGCGGGCGGCCGGCCACGAAGTCGACGAGCGCCTGGACCTGAGCCCGGACGATCTCCTCGAGGCGGTGAAGGGCGCCGCCGCGATCATCGTGCGCAGCGCAACCCGTGTGACCGGCGATGTGCTCGACGCCGGCGCCGATCTCGTCGTCGTCGGGCGGGCGGGGATCGGCCTCGACAACGTCGACGTCGCCGCCGCCACCCGCCGCGGCGTGATGGTCGTCAACGCGCCGCAGTCGAACGTGCTCTCGGCCGCCGAGCACACGATCGCGCTGCTACTCGCCCAGGCCCGCAACATCCCGCAGGCCGACCGCGACCTCCGCGGCGGCAACTGGAACCGGTCCCGCTGGGAGGGCATCGAGCTCCACGACAAGACGCTCGGCGTCGTCGGCTTGGGTCGGGTCGGCGTGCTCGTGGCGCAGCGCGCCCACGCCTTCGGCATGCGCATCACGGCGTTCGATCCGTACGTGAGCGGCGAGCGCGCCCGTCAGCTCGGGGTGCGGCTCGTGCCGACGCTCGAGGAGCTCGTCGGCACGGTCGACTTCCTCACCGTGCACCTCCCGAAGACGCCGGAGACCATCGGGCTCATCGGTCGAGACGTGCTCGCCAAGGCAAAGCCGACGCTGCGGATCATCAACACGGCGCGGGGCGGCATCGTCGACGAAGCGGCGCTCGACGAAGCGCTGCGCGAGTCACGCATCGCCGGCGCGGCGCTCGACGTGTTCGATGCCGAACCGACGACCGAGTCACCGCTCTTCGAGCTGGACAACGTGGTCGTCACGCCGCACCTCGGGGCGTCCACCGCCGAGGCGCAGGACAAGGCGGGGCAGACCATCGCCGAACAGGTGGTGCTCGCATTGCGCGGCGACTTCGTGCCCTACGCGGTGAACGTCGCCGCCACCGAGGCGTCGGAGACGGTTCGTCCCTTCCTGCCGCTCGCGGAGCGGCTGGGCACGCTGTTCACGGCCCTGGCGGGCGGCGTGGTCGAGACGCTCGAGGTGAGCTACGAGGGCGAGATCGCCGACTACGACTGCCGGGTGCTGACCCTCGCCATCACGCGCGGCGTGCTGGCACCGGTTGTCGACGAGCCGGTGTCGTTCGTCAACGCGCCGCAGCTGGCGGAGATGCGCGGGCTCGAGCTGCGTGAGACGAAATCGTCGTCGGCGCGCGATTACGTGAACCTCGTGTCGCTTCGCGGCAAGGTCGGCGACCGGCCTGTCCACGTCGCCGGCACGCTCGCGGGACAGCGCGGCGAGCCCCGCATCGTCGGTATCGACGATCACAGCATCGAGGTCCCCCCGTCGAACCACATGGTGGTGGTCCGGAACGAAGACGTGCCCGGCATGATCGGCACGGTCGGCACGATCCTCGGCGGCGCCGGCCTGAACATCGAGGACATGCGGGTGGGCAAGAGCTCGACCGGCGAGGCCGCGCTCATGGTGCTGACCACGTCGACCCCGGCCCCGCCCGACGTCATCAAGCAGCTGCGCGCCGAACCCGGCATCGTCGACGCCAAGGCGATCGAGCTGGATTAGTCCGCCCCTTACCGCGCTGCCTTTCGGAGACCGTCGGCTTCGGCAGCGGCGGGATCGCGGTAGCAGCGGTCCGGCTTCGTGCGCGCGTAGTTCAGGCCGCCTTCGACATGGAAGATCCGGCTCGACATCTTCGCCTTCACGGGGTGTGAAAGCGGGCACGCGCCGTCGACGGGCTCGACCCAGGAG
>JALZAA010000373.1 GCA_030948625.1 Actinomycetota bacterium | reverse complement strand
CCTTCGACCAGCACGGGCTTCTCGAGGCGGTCGGCGAGGTACACGACGCCGGCGATGTTCGGGTCGGCGAGGTAGTCGACGGCGCGGAGGCGGTCGACGACGTCGTCGACCGAGGTGAAACGGTCAGACATCGGACTCCTGATCCTCGGAGGGACGCTTCACTCGACCACCTGGCCGTCGCCCCACAGCAGGTACTTGTACGTCGTGAGCTCGCGCAGCCCCATGGGGCCACGGGCGTGCAGCTTCTGGGTTGAGATCCCGATCTCGGCGCCGAAGCCGAACCGCTCGCCGTCGGTGAACCGCGTCGACGCGTTCACGATGACCACCGCGGCGTCGACTTCGCGAGTGAACCGGCGCGCCGCGCCGAGATCTCGCGTGACGACGGCCTCGGTGTGGCCAGAGCCGAACCGGTTGACGTGTGCGATCGCGTCGTCGATCGATCCGACGACCGCGACGGTCATCTTCAGAGCGAGAAACTCGCGCCCGAAGTCGTCGTCGGTCGCGGGACCCATCTCCCGGACCAATGCGCGAGCTCGCTCGTCGCCAAGGAGCTCGACGCCGTGCTCGATCAGCGCCGCGCCGGCGGCGGGGAGGAAACTGTCGGCCACCGCCTCGTGCACCACCAGTGACTCCGCCGCGTTGCAGACGCCGGGGCGGTTCGTCTTGGCGTTCACGACAATGTCGAGCGCCTCGTCGAGGTCGGCGGCGGCGTCGACATAGACATGACAGTTGCCGTCACCGTCGATGACCACCGGAACCGTCGCGTTCTTGCGGACGCTCTCGATGAGCGCCTGGCCTCCGCGCGGGATCAGGCAGTCGACGAGGCCGGTGAGCTGCATCACCTCGACCGCCGTCTCGTGCGCGACGTCGTCGACGAGCACGACGCCGTCCTCGGGCAGCCCCGTCTTCTGGAGCGCCTCGCGCATCACGCCCGCGATCGCCACGTTCGACCGCAGCGCCGAGCCCGAGCCGCGCAGCAGCGCCGCGTTGCCCGACTTCAGGCACAGGCTGGCGGCGTCGCTCGTGACGTTGGGGCGGTTCTCGTAGATGATCGCCACGACCCCAAGCGGCACCCGCACCCGCTGGATCTCGAGCCCGTTGGGCCGGACCCAGCCGTCGAGGACCTCGCCCACGGGATCGGGAAGTGCCGCCACCTTGCGCAGCCCGGCCGCCATCCCGTCCAGGCCGGACTCGGTGAGGCGCAGCCGGTCGAGCGGGCCGGCATCCAGGCCGTCGGCTGCCGCCCGCTCAGTGTCGACGGCGTTGGCGGCGAGGAGCTCGGGAGCCCGTTCGAGGAGCAGTTCGGCCGCGGTGAGGAGGGCAGCGTCCTTTTCCGCCGTCGACGCCGCGGCAAGTCGCCGGGACGCGGCGCGGGCACGGCGACCGAGCTCGACAATGCTCACTGGCGCCGTCACAGGCTCCGGCTCTGCGGCGACAGTCGGCAAAGCCGCCGTCGCCGCGCGTGCGGACTCATTGGGCGCCGATTCTAATCCTTGACCGCGCGGTCTAGTTCTGGGATTGGCTCAGGCGCAGCACACCGATGAACTCGGGGGGGCAGCGAGACCGGACGTCCGCACGGCGGAGGCGCTGCCGCTGGCGCAGCCATCCTCAGCGCGGTCATCCGACCCCACTGCCGTCCCCCGCTCCTCGCCGGCCATTCGAGGCCCTCCGAGCGAGGGCCCTCCCCCCGTCGGCCGACGATGAGGATCGGTTGGTGTCGTACCGGGAGCGTAGTGTGACGGACGCCACGTGCGCGCGCAAGACCCCCCTGGTGGTGGAGATTCGGTGGGGATTCGGTGGGATTCGAGCGCTACGGGAGCACGACCAGGTCGTCGCGGTGCACGACCTCGTGCGGGGTTCCGTCGGGGAGGTCACCGGTCCTGCGCCCGGCAATCGCGCGCAGGACGTCGGACGACACCCGCGTCAGCCCTTTTGCAAACGGACGCCCGGACTGATCCACGACCTCGACGGCGTCGTCAGCATCGAAGCGCCCCTCCACGTCGCGCACCCCGGCCGGGAGCAGCGAACGGCCGTCCCGGGTTAGCGCCTGTCGCGCGCCGTCGTCCACGACCACCCGGCCCGACGCGCCGCGAGCGAACGCGATCCACAGCTTCCGACTCGGGAGACGGTGCTGGCGCGGCCGGATGACCGTGCCCACGGGCCGCCCCTCTACGGCGTCGAGGACGACGCCGGGCGTGTCGGCCGCGGCAATGACCGCACGCACACCCGACCACGCCGCGATCTTCGCCGCTGCGAGCTTGCTGGCCATGCCGCCGCTGCCGCGTGTCGTGCCGGACCCTCCCACCACCGCCTCGAGCGCGGCGTCCACCTCGGCGATCTCCTCGATGAGCGACGCTTCGGTGTCGAGTCGGGGGTCGGCGGTGAACAACCCCGGCGTGTCGGTGAGCATCACGAGCAGCTCGGCGCTCACGAGGTGCGACACGAGCGCCGCGAGACGGTCGTTGTCGCCGTACCGGATCTCGTCGTCGGCGACGGTGTCGTTCTCGTTGACCACCGGGATCACGCCGAGGTCGAGCAACCGCGCAAGGGTCTCGCGCGCGTGGAGGTACTGGGAGCGCTGCACGAAGTCGTGCGGGGTGAGCAGCACCTGGCCCGCGACGAGGCCGTGCTCCTCGAGGATGCCGCCGATGCGCTGCATGAGCCGCGGCTGGCCGACGGCCGCAACCGCTTGCAGCGTGCCGATGTCGGACGGGCGGCTGTGGAGATCGAGTGCCGGAAGACCGGCGGCGATGGCACCGGAGCAGACGAGCACGATCACGTGACCGGCGCGGTGAGTGTCGACGAGCTCCTGGCAGAGCTTCGCGACCGCGGCGTCGTCGAGCTCGCCGCCCTCGGTCGTGATCGACGACGTGCCGATCTTGACCACGACCTTCGCCTGCTCGCTGCGCGCCGCCATCAGGGGATGCTCTCGATGTAGTCGAGCTCGACCGCGCCGATGCGCACGGTGTCCCCCTCGCGGGCACCGGCGCGTGCGAGCGCGCGCTCGACGCCCATGCGGCGGAAGCGGTCCTGGACGTAGGCGACCGCCTCCTCACTCGTGAGGTCGGCCATGGCGACGACGCGCTCGGCGCTCTTGCCCGTCACCCGCCACGCGCCGTCGTCGTCACGCACCACGGAGAAACCCTCCTCGACCGGACGCAGCACGACGAACGGCGTCGGCTCCGGCTCGGCGCCGCGGGCTTCGGCGACCATCGTGCCGACCGTGCCGAGGAGCTCGTCGATGCCCTCGTGGGTGACGGCCGAGACGCGCAGGCCGTCGAACGGGAAGAGCGCGACGTCGCCCTTGCTCCCGACCACGACACGGGGACGTTCCAGGAGCTCGGGCCGGTAGCGCCCGAGCTCTTCGAGCAGCACGCGCTCCTGCTCGGCCGGGTCTTCGCCGTCGAGACGGGCGAGGTCGATCAGCACCACGAGCACCCGTGCTCTCTCGACATGGCGCAGGAAGCGGTGCCCGAGCCCGCGTCCCTCGGCAGCGCCCTCGATGAGGCCGGGGATGTCGGCCATCACGAACTCGTGCTCCCCGAAGCGAACGACCCCGAGGTGCGGCTCGAGGGTCGTGAACGGGTAGTCGGCAATCTTGGGCCTCGCGGCGCTGACGGTAGAGATCAGGGTGGACTTCCCCGCATTCGGGAAACCCACCAGGGCGGCGTCCGCCATGAGCTTGAGCTCCAGCCGGAGCCACTCCTCCTCGCCGTACTCGCCCTGCTCGGCGAAGCTCGGGGCGCGGCGGGCGTTCGACAGGAACCTGGCGTTGCCGCGTCCACCCCGTCCTCCGTGCACGGCGACGTAGCTGTCGCCGTGCGAGACGAGGTCGGCGAGCACGTCGCCGGCGCGGCTCTTCACCACCGTTCCCTCGGGAACGGGCACGATCAGGTCGTCGCCCGTGGCGCCGTGGCGGCGCTTCCCGGAGCCGTGCGTACCTGACGTCGCCCGCCGGTGTGGATGGTCGCGGAAGGCGAGCAGCGACGCGACGTTGCGGTCGGCGCGCAGGATGACGTCGCCACCGCTGCCGGCGTCACCGCCGTCGGGGCCGCCCTTGGGCGTGTGCGCCTCCCGCCGGAACGAGATCGCGCCGGCGCCGCCGTCACCGCCGCGCACGTTCACCTGCACCTCGTCGACGAACTCGCTCACGAG
>JALZAA010000370.1 GCA_030948625.1 Actinomycetota bacterium | reverse complement strand
TCCTTGACGAGCTTGCGCATCCTGCTCAAGGTCTCCCCGCGCCAGTCCCCGAGCTCGGCGATCCTCTTGTCAATCCGCTCAGATGCCGACTGGCCCTCGTTGGAATCCGACTTTTTCATGGTCTCCTCCCGAAACTCCCAGTCTCTTCCAGAATGCCTTCAAACGACTCATTCAAACGTCGTAACTTCTCCACGCCGGCAGAGAAACTCACAGACCAGCGCGTCGACATGCTTGGCGATCGCGGCCTGCCACGGTCCCATGCTGGCGATGGAGGCCGGCACGTCGGCGGCGGAGCGGAGCCTGCGCCCCGGCGATATCGCAGTCAGCGTTGACGCGGCGGAACGCCGAACTCGGCGCGCACGTCGGCGAGCGGCCGGTCGGCCATGGCGAGATGGTCGACGGCGGTGAAGTCGCCGGTGCATTCGGAGCCCCGAGCCATCGCATGCCCGAGGGTCTCGGCGGCGCCCGCTCGGGCCAGCGTGCCGACCCTCGGCTTCAGATCGAGGGCTCCGAGGAAGCCCGCCTCGTGCACACCGAGGTTGCCAAGGAGCTGCAGCCAGTGCACGTCGGTGTCGACCATGGCGAGCTGCATACCGCCCAGCGCGATCTCGTCGACGCCGACGGGCTCGTAGCCGGCGATGACGTGGCACATGTCGTGCGACACGAACGTCAAGGGGATGTGGACGTCGTCGCCGGGCAACGTCAACCCGTTGCGGCGGTAGAACTCGACGTACTCGTAACCCAGCGTCCCCTCCGGCAGCTCGTGAAAGGCCTGCAGCCGCGCCGCGAGCTCGTGGTCGGGCGCGGCGAAATCACCCAGCGGGTATTGCGCCCGTAGCGAGCGTTCAGCCAGGTTCTCGGCCTCGGACTCCGCGAACCGTCCACAGTCGGCGGACGCCACGGCGGCGCTCTCGCGGACGAGATCACGCACCATCTGCATCTCCGGTCCCGACTCGCCGAGTGCCGCCGCGTACTCGTCGACCCGCTCCACCTGTGCGTCGGAGATCGGGTGACGACAAAGCTCCAGCAGCACCATGAGCTCTCGGAACCGCCGTTGCGCCCTCGAATCCTTCACCACCGCGGCGGCTTCCGCCGGGCTGACGGGTTTCATCGCCGCCACGTCGAGATCTGACCGTCCCCAGTACCCGGTCACGATCGCCTGGAGCACCGAGCGTTGTTCGTCGGTCGGCCCGTCGTCGACGTCGATCACGCCGACGAGCGCGCCCGCGACGACATCGACGAGCTGGTCTTCGATGATGCGCGTCATCCCTGCCTCATCCCTGCCTCTGAGGAGTCGCCCCAGGGTATAGACCCCGGCCCTGGAGCGCTCCCCCCGTGTGAGGACGCCTCGGCCGGAGTACTCCTTATCCTCTTGCCTGTGACGCAACACGCCCACCGCGCCGGCTCCGAGCCGCCGACGAGGGTCGCCGGCCGCTACGAGCTCGGCCCGGTCCTCGGCCGCGGCGGCATGGGTGAGGTGCGGGCCGCGACGGACGTACGACTCGACCGCGAGGTGGCGGTCAAGCTCTTGCGCGCCGACCTCGCCGAGATCGACGAGGTGCGGGCCCGATTCGAAGGCGAGGCCCGCGCCGCCGCCGCTCTCGCGCACCGGAACGTCGTCGCCGTCTTCGACGCAGGAGAGGATCACGGCGCGCCGTTCATCGTGATGGAGCGGCTTCCCGGTCGCACGCTCGCCGACGAGCTCGCCGAGAGAGCGCTGTCGACTGCGGAGGTGTACGGCGTCGCGGACGCGGTGCTGGGCGCCCTCGAGGCCGCTCACGGTGCCGGGATCGTGCACCGCGATGTGAAGCCGGAAAACGTATTGCGCGGCACCGACGGAACGTGGAAGGTGGCCGACTTCGGAATCGCCAAGAGTGCCGAGGCCGCGGGTGACATCACCGTGACCGGGGTCATGATCGGCACGCCTGCCTATGTGGCGCCGGAGCGCATCGACGGTCGGCCCGCGACGCCGGCGAGCGATCTGTACGCGACGGGCGTCGTGCTCTACGAGGCGGTGGCCCGTCGTAAGCCGTTTGTCGGCGACACCTCTATCGCCGTTGCCATGAGCGTTCGCGCCGGTCAGGCGCCGCCTCTGCGCACCGTCGCTCCTGATGTCGACCCGACGCTCGAGCGAGTCATCGAGCGGGCGATGGCCACCGACCCTGCACGGCGGTTCGCGAGCGCGGCCCAGATGCGGCGCGAGCTCGACGCGCACCGCCCCCGGAGGCATCGCAGCGGGGCGCTACCCGGTGACGAGACACAGCCGCTAGAGCCCGCGCCGGTCCCGCAGACCCGCGCGCTCCCCGCCACACCGCGACACCCGGGCCGCCGCCGCGGGATGTCGCGGCGCGTGTGGCTCGCGGGTGCCGGCGCGCTGCTGGCCGTGCTCGTGGTCGTCGGCGTCGTGCTCTCGCAACGTGACTCGGGCCCTTCATCACCGACGCCGAGCACGGTGGCGACGCCGGCGGGGCAGAGCGGCGCCACGCTGCCGCCCGATCTCCAACGGGCGATCGACCGACTTCGCGAGGCGGTGCAGCGATGAGGCGCGGCCACCTGATCGCCGTGATGCTGGCGAGTACGTTGACGGCGGCGCTCCTCGCCGGGTGCGGGTCCTCGTCACCGGCCATCTCCGAGGACGCGTCACGCCAGCTCGATCTGCAGGTCGTAGCGGTGCAGAACGCGGCGGCGGCCCTTGATCGCGCCCGCGCCGAGGGCGCCCTGGCCGACATGCGCAAATCGGTGACCGACTTGCGCGCACGCAACAAGATCACTGCTGACCGCGCGGCCAAGGTCCGTGACGCTGCGGCCGTGGTCGAGGCGCGTCTGCAGAGCATCCCTACGACGACCAGCACCACGACCACGACCACCACGACCACCACGACGACCCCGCCGCCTCCCACGAAGAACGACGGCAACGGCAACAAAGACAGGAAGAAGAACGGCGGCGGTGGCGGGGGCGGCGACTGACGCGCCGCCATGCTCACGGCGTTGCCGTGTCGTGCGAGTCGCTCGCAGTGGGGGGCGTTGTCCAGCGTGAACAACCAGACCACGAACGCGACGAACACCGCGCTGTAGGCGATGATCAGGAGGAATTGCGGAACGGTGGACGTCCACTTCGGGTGCAGCCAATAGAAGACGGGACCGTTGGGCACCCACGGACCAGCGCAGTGCTTGGTAGAAGGCGAGCACGTGGGCCGCGACGAGCATGGCGACCGCGTAGCGGCGGAGACCGACCGCGACGGCGAGCACCGCCAGCACACCGAGCGCGACCGTGAGGAGCAGGTACGTGAGCGTGGGCGTCTTCCCGATGAGCTTGCCGCGCGCAATCGAGGCCGCGCGAACGACGTGGGCCGGCTCGTCGGCGTTGGCGAACAGTGGCGTCGCCAGTGCCCACAAACCGTCAGCGTCGCGACGAGCAGGAACGTGACGACGAACTGGCCCCGCGACTCGACCGCAGGGAT
>JALZAA010000369.1 GCA_030948625.1 Actinomycetota bacterium | reverse complement strand
GCGCTCAGCCCTCCGCGCTGATCGCGGAGATCCCCGAACACGCATTCGCGCCACCGATGAGTCATGCGCGTGGGCGGAGTCGAACCGGTAACGCGATTGGAGTGATTCCATGATCATCGTGTCGGGACGGATCTACGTGACTCCGGGGCGACGCGACGCGTTCGTGGCTACTTCGCGCGACGCGGTCGTCGAAGCTCGCCGCGCTCCCGGGTGTCTGGACTTCGTGGTTGCCGCGGATCCCGTCGAGCACGACCGCGTCAACGTCTACGAGCAGTGGGAGACCGAGGCAGAGCTCGAGGCGTTTCGGGGCGAAGGGCCCGACTCGGGTCTCAGCTCCGACATCGTGCGCGCCGACGTCTCACGACACCAGGTGTCGTCTTCGGGACCTGCGTAGCCGGCAGAGCTACGCGCGTCCGCGTCCCAGCAGGAAGGCCCACTCGGTGGTGGTCACGGTCGCGGCGATGCCGAACGAGCTGAGCTCTCGGGCGAGCTCGTCCGGTCCATAGAAACGCTTGACGACCCGGTAGGAGCGACCGTCCGGGAGGACGCGTTCGGCGATGCCGGTGTCGCGATCAATGCGGTTGTCCCCGCTGAGGAAGCGGGCGTCCCGGTGGGGTAGCACTCCGGCACGCCAGCCGAGCTCGGGATCCGCGTTGTCGCAGAACCAGACCTGGCCGCCGGGGCGGAGACAGCGACGTACGAGTGACCAGAAGTCGCCCCAGCGGTCGCCGGGGACGTGACTGATCCAGAAGCCGAACAGCACCGCGTCATAGGCCATCGGTGGCTCCCACCCGAACAGGTCGGCGACCACGAACTCGACCCGATCGGCGTCCGCGCCGAGCTTGCCCGCGTTGATGGCCAGAACCTCCGGGGATGCATCGACAGCCGTCAACCGGCCGGCATGACGCGCTGCGATGCCTGTGATGTTTCCCGTTCCCGCCGCGAGCTCGAGCATGGAGGCTCCGGCCAACCCGGCGCACCACTGGTCGAGATCGGTTTCGAGGACCGAGCGTTCCGCGAACCACGCTTCACGCAGCTCGTCGGAACGCGGATCGCTCCCCCGAGCTTCCCACCAGTCGTCGTAGACGGGAGCCCGGGCCCGGTAGTAGGCGGCCTGGTCGTTGAGGAGCTCGTCTGATGTCGGCATGGCAAGAGCCCGTCGGGCGCGGACGTGAAACCCTCTCCTGGCCAGTCTGGCTTGCAGGCAGGTTCAGCCGCGAACGATTAGCGGGAACTCACGGCATCCGCGACGGGCGCTAAGACAGAGGCAGCGTCAAGAACGTGCTGTTCTCACTCGACTGGTAGTCGCCGAACGGACCGCACGGCGCGAATCCTGCGCTCATGTAGAGCGATCGTGCGGGTGCGAAGGCAACCATCGACCCGGTCTCGAGGCTCAGCCGCCGGTATCCCCGTTCGCGTGCCACGCCGATGAGGTGGTCAGCCATCGCTCGACCGACACCTTGACGGCGGGCCGCCTCGGCGGTGTGCATGGACTTCAGCTCAGCGTGGGTCTCGTCCAGTTCTTTCAACGCGCCAATCGCCAAGAGCTCGCCATCGCGCCTGGCCGTGAAGAAAGTGACGGCCGGGTTCAGGAGCCCGTTGAGGTCGAGTGCGTGTACATCCACAGGCGGCGTGTGTTCGTTGGCATACGCAAGATGTCGAGCCGACAATGCCTGCACGTCGTCGACACGAGGATCGTCGATCACGATGAGGAACCGGCTCATCACGCCGGAGCTACAAATCCGCCGGCGGAAACACGCGTGTAAATATCTCACGCCGCCGTGCGACGGTGATGATCTCCGGGCTTGAATCGGTCAGAGGCTGCCGGTTCCAATCCCCGAACTGCTCTTCGATTTCCAGTGCGGCGCCGGACAGGACCGACGACAGCGATTCCGCGTCGAGGAACCTCAACGTGCTGCGGCTCACCTGCGGCCGATCCCAGCCGACGCTCTCGAACGTGGTGGTGAAACTGACGATGTCCCCTTCCACCGGTGTCTCGACTTCGTGCTCCATCCGCACCACGCCACCGGAGCTATCGGTCGCTTCGACCGCGTTGTGGGGAGTCCAGCGCTCCCACGCGCGAACGAGCGGGTTGCGGGTCTCGAACACGAAGCGACCTTGCTCGGTGAGTGCCGACCGAATGGCGGCGAGCGAGGCTTGAAGCTCGTGGTCCTCGAGCAACACCTGGAATGCGTGGCCGGTCATGACGACCAGGTCGAACCGTCGATCCCAACCAGCTGAAGCGAGGTCACCGAGGATCCACTCGACGTCGGATCGCTTCGCCGCCTGCGCGAGCATCCCGCCGGCAGGGTCGAGCCCGCACAGTCGGCCGGTATGCCCGACCTGGCGGGCACGGTGCAGCAGCATGCCCGTCCCGCAGCCGACGTCCAATACCGCCTCTGCCGACATCACCAGTGGAAGGTAGAAGCCGAGGTCATCGCGTTGCTCCCATGGATGGAATACGTCGTACAACTCGGCAAGGCCGGCATCGGAGAACTGGTGATCGACCACGAGGCTTCCCTGCGTTAGTGGCTTTTCTCCCAGACCGAGACGTGGCTCCGGCTCTCGTTCGTGAATGGCTCACGCTTCCAGTCGCTCCACCGCTCCCGCAGAGTCATTCCGGCGAGGCGCGCCATCAGGTCGAGCTCGGACGGCCACACGTAGCGAAACGGCGATGAAAAGGTCTCGAGTCGGCCGTCGACCATGAAGTAGTGGTGAGAGATCGATGTCTGTGTCGCGACGTCGATCTGGTCGAAACCGAGATGCGTCGGTGTGACTTTGAATGCCCGCACGGTCTCGCCGGGCGGAAGACGTTGAAGGTCAGGGACGACGACCTCGATGACGAAGTGCCCGCCGGGTTCCAGATGCGCGGCAGCGTTGCGAAAGCACTCCGACTGCTCCTCTTGCGTCGTCAAGTTGCTGATCGTGTTGTAGACGAGGTACACGAGCGTGAACGGCTGGGGCACCTTCGTCGTCGCGAAGTCGCCGATGGTCACGCCGATGTCGTTCGCGCCCGGCTTTGCCTGCAACCGCGCCACCATCGCCGAAGAGATGTCGATCCCGTGCACGGAAACGCCGCGCTGGCTGAGCGGTACCGCGATACGGCCGGTGCCGACGCCGAACTCGAGCGCGGCACCTGTTCCGGCAAGGTCGGCGAGGAAGTTCACGGCCGGGTCGAGGACCTCGGGCTCGTACATGTCTGCAGACGTCGCGTCGTACCCCGCAGCGATCCGTTCGTCGAAGTAGACCTCGGGCACCCACGAACTATCGCCGAAGCCCGTCGCCGGGTGTGGAGAATTTCACGCGGCCTTCTCCCAACCGAGACGCGGCGCGCTCGGCTCAGACGTTGTCGCCGCGAAAGATCTCGCTGACCGAGCTCTCCGAGAAGACGGCGTTGAGCGCATTCGCGACCGTGCGCGCGATCGACAGCACCGTGAGGTTGTCGAACTGCTTCTCGCCCGGGATCGGCAGCGTGTTGGTGAGCACGACCTCACGGATGGAGGCGTTGGCGAGGCGATCGACGGCCGGCCCCGACAGCACGCCGTGGGTGGCGGCGACGTAGACGTCTGACGCGCCGCGCTCAGTGAGCAGTTCCGCGGCGCTCGTGATCGTGCCCGCGGTGTCGATCATGTCGTCGACCAGCACGCATGTGCGACCCTCGACAAGACCGACCACCTGGTGCGCGCGGGCGACGTTGTGTGTGCCCTTGGGACGGCGCTTGTCGATGTACGCCATCTCCGGGTCGATGTCGTGATCGCGGAGGTAGTTGGCGAACCGGGCCATGAGCTTGCCGCCGCCCGCGTCGGGCGTCACGACCGTCACATCGCCGGTAAGTCGCCGGGCCAGATGCTCCGCGAGGAGCGGCACTGCGGTGAGGTGGTCGACGGGGAAATCGAAGAATCCTTGAGCCTGGCCCGTGTGCAGGTCGACGGTCACGACCCGGTCGGCGCCCGCGGCCGTGATGCAGTCGGCGAGTAGCCGGGCGCTGATCGGCTCCCTGCCCTCGGCCTTCCGGTCCTGCCGGCCGTAGCCGTAGAACGGGCAGACCGCGGTGATGCGCTTCGCCGACGCGCGCTTGGCGGCGTCGAGCATGAGGAGCTGCTCCCAGATCCGGTCGTTGATGGGCTCGCAGTGGCTCTGGACGATGAAGACGTCGGCGCCGCGGATGCTCTCGCCGTATCGGCAGTACAGCTCGCCGTTCGCGAACGAGGAGAGCACGATCTCGCCCAGGGGGACGCCGAGGTGCTCGGCGATCTCCTTACTGAGCTGCTCGTTGCCCCGCCCCGCGAAGAGCATGAGCTTCTTCTTGGTAACGAGCTCCATCCCCGCCGCTCCCCCTTACTCGCGATCAGCTTCGCGCTTGTCGACCCAGCCTTCTTCGATTTCGGCCGGAACTCCCTTGGCGAGCGCGCCGGGAGGCACGTCGCGGCTCACGACCGCGCCCGCGGCGGTGTACGCCTCGTCGCCCACCTCGACCGGCGCGACGAGCACGTTGTTCGACCCGATCCGCGCGCCCTTGCCGATCCTCGTACGGTGCTTGCTCCTGCCGTCGTAGTTGGCGGCGATGGTGCCCGCGCCGATGTTGGCGCCGGCGCCGATGTCGACGTCGCCCAGATAAGCGAGGTGGTTCGCCTTCGTGCCCGCACCGATGTCGGCGTTCTTGGTCTCGACGAAGTTGCCGATGTGCACGTCGGCACCGAGCCGGGTGCCCGGCCGAAGGTGAGCGAACGGTCCGATCGTCGCGTCGTCGCCGACCTCGGCTTCGTGGGCGACGCTGTGGCGCATCACCACGCGGTCGCCGACGATCGTGTCATTCAGGTGTGTGTCGGGTCCGATGATCGACCCCGCGCCGACGACGGTGCGGCCCTCGAGGATGGTGCCCGGCAGGAGCTGGACGTCGGGGTCGAGCTCGACGGTGGCGTCGACGTACGTACGCTCCGGGTCGGTCATAGACACGCCGTCGCGCATCCATCGCTGGTTGATCCGACGCCGGAGCGACGCCTCGACCTCGGCGAGCTGCGCACGATCGTTGACGCCGACGGTCTCGTACGGGTCCACGGCGACGAGGGCGTTGACCGTGTGCCCCGTGTCCTTGAGCACACTCACCGCGTCGGTCAGGTAGTACTCGCCTTGCGCGTTCTCCGGGCTCAGCCGCCGGAGCGCGGGGGCAAGCAGCCCGCGCCGGAAGCAGTAGATCGACGTGTTGACCTCGTGGATCGCCAGCTCCTCCGGCGTCGCATCGGGCTGCTCGACGACGTGGTCGACCGCGCCGTTCGCGTCGCGCACGATGCGTCCGTAACCGGCGGGCTGGTCGAGGATGGCGGTCAGGACCGTGGCGGCGGCATCGGCTTCGCGATGGTGACGCGCCAGGGCCGCGAGCGTCTCGGCACGCAGGAGCGGCGCGTCGCCGGGAACGACGAGCAGGTCGTCCTCGGCATCGAGATCGAAGACGCCGGCGGTCAGCGCCACGCTGGCGGCGTCGCCGGTGCCGCGCTGGACACGTTGCTCGACGAACTCGACCGGCATCTCCGTCGCGAGCTGTTCCTGGAGCGTCTTGGTGACCCGCTCGGCGCCGTGCCCGACCACGACGACGATGCGCTCGAGCGGCAGCGACACCAACGCGTCGATCACGTGCAGAAGCATCGGGCGGCCGGCCAGAGGATGGAGCACCTTGGGCGTCTCGGAGCGCATGCGCGTGCCCTCGCCCGCGGCGAGCACGACTGCCGACAGCGGCCGGTACTGGTTCATCCGTTCACCGCCTGCCATGTGCGCAACCTTCCGGTCGGCCCCCCGCGCTGCCCGTGCTGTCCCTGCTCTCCGTGCTCTCTCGGTGCTCTCGGTGCTCTCGGTGGGGCTTTCGGCGCTCGGGGGCGAGGTCTCGAACCTCGACCTGGGACTCCAAAGGACCCCGTGCTGCCGTTACACCACCCCCGATCGAACGCTCCTGACGATACTGCCGGGGGTGGGTGACCGCAGACCACACAATGTGACACGCCACAAGGCGCACCGATAGCGTTCCGCGCCGACATGGGTTCACTGATCAAGAAGCGCCGCAAGCGCATGCGCAAGAAGAAGCACAAGAAGCTTCTGAAGAAGACCCGCTGGCAGCGCCGCCAGCAGGGCCGCTAGCGCGCAGCCCTCTCTCTTTTGCCTCGGCCGCCCATTGGGGCGGCCGTTGCACGTACCGCCACTGACCTAGACCTCGATGCGCACAGCGCGGGAGACCGTGGCGGCGGCGACCACGGGAGCGCCGATCGCGGCGCCGACCTCCTGGGCCCGGTCGGGCAGGCCGCGCGGGCCGTCGGCGAGCACCACGTAGGTCGAGCCGCTGCCCGCCAGCAGCGCCTGGCGGCCGACGGCGTCCTCGAGCTTCTCCCGAAATGGACGGAGGCGGGGCTCGACCGCTTCGGCCGCAGCCTCGAGGTCGTTGCCGAGGTGGGACGTGAGCGCGTCGATCGGCGACGGTGCCGGCATCCTGCGGGCGGAGCGCGGGCCGCCGAGCTCGTCCCATGCCCGGTACACGTCATGGGTTGCGATCGGGAACGGAGGGAGCGCGACCAGCATCGGAATGCCCGGGCGCAGCGCCACAGCCTCGATCTGCTCGCCCCGCCCTCGCATCCACGCCGGGCCGCCCCCGAGGAAGAACGGCACGTCGGATCCGATGTCGGCCGCCAGCGCCATCATGGCGGGCTCGGACGCGCTGACCTCGAGGAGTCGGTGCACGGCGAGCATCGCCGCGGCGGCGTCGGCCGACCCACCGCCGAGCCCGCGCGCCGGCGGGATGCGCTTGCGCAGCGAGAGCTGGACGCCGTGGCCCGCCCGCCCGGCATGGAGCATCAGCGATTCGGCGCCGAGCAGCGCAAGGTTCTGATGACCGGACGGCACGCTGTGGTCACCGGTCACGACGTCGAGGCTCACCCCGGGCGGGTACGGGACCGCGACCGCTTCGAGAGTGTCATGGGGCTGACCGATCGGCACCGTGAGAGCTTCAATGTCGTGGAAGCCGTCGGGCCGGCCGCCGTGCACCGTCAACGACAGCGTGAGCTTGGCGAATGCGGTCGCGCGCACGCGGCCGAGATGCGCGGTGCTGGACCCGAGTGGCCGCGCGTTGCTCACGCCGCCACCTCGGCCCGCGCCAACGCCGCCCATTCGACGAGACCGAGCGACTCCGGTCGCGCACGGGGGTCGATACCGGCGTCGTCCAACAGGCTCATCGTTTCCTCGCCCAATACGGCGGGAAGCGTCCGGCGCAGCATCTTGCGCCGATGCGCGAAGCCCGCGCGCACGAGCTCGAAGAGGCGCTCGGGTGATGGCACGTCCACAGGCGGCGCGTCCCGCCGGATGAGCTCGACCAGCGCCGAGTCGACCTTCGGCGCGGGGACGAACACGGTTCGCGGCACCATGCCCGCGATCCTCGCGTGCGCGTAGTACCCGATCCGTACCGAGACCGCGCCGTAGGCCCGCGAACCCGGGCCCGCCACGAGGCGCTCGGCCACCTCTCGTTGCACCATCACGAGGGCGGACTCTACCGATGGCGCCTCCTCGAGCAGCCGAACGATGACCGGGGTGGCCACGTTGTACGGGAGGTTGGACACGCACCGCCACGTTTCCGTTCCGAGCAGGGCCGCGAAGTCGACGTCGAGAGCGTCGCCGGTGACGACTCGCGCGTCCCCCTGCCCTCCGACGACTTGCTCGAGCACGCCCTGGAGCTTGCGGTCCCTCTCGAGCGCCAGCACGTGGGCTTCGCGTTCGAGGAGCGCGAGCGTGAGCGAACCGAGCCCGGCTCCGATTTCGAGCACGCGGTCGCCGGCTTCGACGCCGGCGATGCGAACGATTCGCCGCGCCGTGTTGGGATCGGCGAGGAAGTTCTGCCCCAGGGCGCGCGACGGGCGCAGCACGTGCTCGGCCAGGAGCGCGCGCACGCCGGCCGGCGTCAGCAGTGCCATCGCGTGTGACGGTACAACCGGGCGCGCGGCCCGATTGCTGGGCGTTCACCAGTCGATGCGGACGGGGAGCACTCCGAGGTCTACGCCGAGCCCGTGCGCGACTTGGGCACCACCGTCCCGACCGCGATGACCCTCGGCACCGGCGGCTGGATCGGCACCTTCGAGATCGGCGCCCGAGCGACTTCCTGACCGCGCTCCCTGTTGATCTCGTACGTGACCCGCTGCACGCCGGCGACACCGGCCTGTATCTCCCGCATCTGCCCCTTGGGAAGGCTCGGGTCGTTCTGCCTGATCTCCGGCGGCGCGAGCGGCTCGTCGGCCTGCGCGGTGTCCGTGACGGTGCGAGCCACGCTCACCGTCAGGCCGTCGGTGAGTCGGGTCTCGGCCGCCGGCGTCGGCTGATCCCCGAAGCCGAGCACAACGCCGTTCTGCTGGAGGAACTCGCCGACGTTGAGCGCCGCGGTCTTCTCGGTGTTCTGCGTGCCGTCGACCGAGATCGTGACTTCTCTGGACGTACGCAGCCCGACGAGGGAGCCCGCCGTGAGACGAGTCGGCGCGGTCACGATCGAGATCCTCTTGGGATCGAGGTGGAGCTGCTGCACCAGCTGGGCGGGCTTCCGCCAGGTCGTGTCGACGGAACGGAGGTCCCCGTCGAAGTCGACGGCCACCGGGAGCGGACGGAAGACGTTGATGGCCAGACCGTCGCTCACCTTCGCCCCCAAACCGGGCGTGACCCGGTCTTCGGCGCCCAGCTTCACGCCCTCCTCGCGCAGCGCGCTGCGAACGGTCGTGGCGTCGGTGTCGGCGCTGACCTTCTCGGCACCGTCGGTGCGGATGGTGACGTGAGGCGATTGCGCCAGGAGCTCCGGGACAACGAACGCGAGTGCAGCGATGGTGACGAGCGCGAGCGCGATGCCGAGCAACCGGCGCCGCCGGCGACGGGCGCGGTTGGGCGGAGGGACGCGGGCACGGAACGCGGCCCAGCGCTCTTCGGGCGAGACGACCGGAGTCGGCTGCGTGTCGGTGATCGCCTGGGTCTGCCCCGAGCTGACGAGCCTGTCGTCGTCGAGCAGCTCTTCGAGGGCGGGAAGCGTGTCGACGTCGGGGACGGGAAGCCAGGCCTGCGGGTCGGCGGCGCGAGCCCGCGCCGGCGACGCGTGCACGGTCGTGTGCGGCGTCGCCGGCGTCGCGCGCCCGTTGCAATCACGGCGACCGGGGTCTCCAGGTCGACGCGGCGAGGTCCGCGGATTGCTGCCCCTGAGATCGGTAATCGGGTCCGCCCCCGTGATCCAAGGTCAAGGTCCCGTCCAACCGCCGGACGGGACCGAGTTCGGCGGAAACCTAGTCAGAGCGCTTCTTCGCCGTCAATGCGCGGAGCTTGCACCCAATTGCCCGAAACGCGGAAGACCGTACGGGTGTTCGCCGCGGTCCGCTCGGCGACCTCGTTCTCGGGTCGCTCCAAGGCTGTCGCCACAGCCGCGCCCACGAGCGGAACCAGCGCGGGCTCGTTCGCGCGGCCGCGGTGCGGCACGGGCGCGAGGTAGGGGGCGTCGGTCTCGACCAGCAGGCGGTCGAGGGGTGTCATCGCGGCGGCGCCTCTGACGTCGTCGGCGTTCGGGAACGTGACGATGCCGCTGAACGACAGAGACGCGTCGAGGTCGAGCGCGCGACGCGCCTCGTCGGGGCCGCCGGTGAAGCAGTGGAAGATCGTCCGCGGCGGTGGTCCTTCGTCTGTGAGGACGCTGAACGTCGCGTCCCACGCGTCGCGCGAATGGATGACGAGCGCACGATCGAGTCGCTTAGCCATGCTGATCTGGGCGCGAAACGCCACTTCCTGCGCGTCGGCGGGGCTGTGCATGTAGTGGAAGTCGAAGCCGGTCTCGCCCACCCCGACCACGTCGCCGCCCGCCGCCAGCTCTTCCAGCTCGTCCCACTCAGCCGTGAACCGCGATGCGTCGTGGGGATGCAACCCCACGGTGGCGCGGACCTCCGGACGGCGCATCGCAACCTCGACCGCTTGGCGCGATGTCTCGAGATCCGTCCCGACGCACACCATCCCGATCACGCCCGCGTCCCGCGCCCGGTCGATGGCGGCGTCGGGATCAGGCAGTGACTGCAGATGGCAGTGGCTGTCGACCCACGATGCGTTCATGGACCAGAACTATCGCGGTCTATGCACGCATCGACGTCAGGACGGCTCGAGGCGCGGGAAGAGCGGTGCGCCCTTCTCGAGCTGCGACCCGGCGGGGAGACCACCCCAGCGCGCGGCATCGGGGAGACGCGCGTCTTCGGGGCGGCCGGGGAGGCCGAGACGCCGCCACAGCTCTGCGGCGGCGTTGGGGATCACGGGCGACGCGAGCAGCGCGACGATGCGCAGCGCTTCTAGGCAGTCGCCCAGCACCTCGGCCGTCGCCGTGGTGTCGCCGGCCTTGTGCAGGGCCCAGGGTTGACGGTCCTCGATGTACGCATTGGCGGCTCGGATGAGCTCCCACACCGCGCCGAAGCCGCCCGAGAAGTCGAGCTTCGCCATCGCCTCTTGCAGGCGCTCGAACGCGGTCGCGGCCGCTTGCGCCAGCGGGCCGTCGGCGCGCTCGTCGGGAACGACACCACCGACGTAGTTGACCGCCATGTTCAGGACGCGGTTCGCAAGGTTGCCGAAGTTGTTGGCGAGATCGCTGTTGTATCTGGCCAGCATGTTCTCGTAGCTGAAGTCGCCGTCGGGCCCGAACCGCTGGTCGGCGACGAAGTGGTAACGGAACCCGTCGACCCCGAACTCCGCGACGAGATCGGCCGGCGCGATCTGGTTGAGCTTGCTCTTGCTCATCTTCTCTCCGCCGACGAGCAGCCAGCCGTGCGCGAAGACGCATTTCGGCGGTGCTTCGCCTGCCGCCATCAGCATCGCCGGCCAGTACACGGCGTGCTGGCGCAGGATGTCCTTGCCGATCAGGTGATAGTCGGCGGGCCAGTAGCGGTCGAAACGCGCCCGGTCCTGCCCGTAGCCGACGGCCGTGCAGTAGTTGAGCAAAGCGTCGAACCACACGTAAGCGACGTGCTTGGGGTCCCACGGCAGCGGGATCCCCCACGAGATCGACGTGCGGCTCATGGAGAAATCGCGCAGGCCCTGCCGGATCAGCCCGAGGACCTCGTTCCGCCTGCTCTCGGGCTGCACCGCCTCCGGATGGTCGGTGTAATAGGCCAGCAGCCGGTCCTCGAACTCCGACAGCTTGAAGAAGTAGTTCTCCTCGCGCACCTTCTCGACCGGGATCCCGTGGATCGGGCACAGCCCGTCGACCAGCTCGTCCTCGGTGTAATAGAGCTCGCATCGGTAGCAGTACAGCCCCTCGTACAGCCCGAGCTCGATGAAGCCGTTGTCGTAGACGGCTTGCATGAACTGCTGGACCGCCTTCTCGTGGCGAGGTTCGGTGGTCCGGATGAAATCGTCGTTGGCGATGTCGAGCAGCTTCCAGGTCTCGCGGAATGTGGGGCTCGTCTGGTCGACGAACTCCTGCGGCGACAGACCCTGCGCCTCGGCGGCGCGGACGATATTGAGACCGTGCTCGTCGACCCCCGTGAGGAAGAAGACGTCGTCGCCCCAGAGCCTCCGCCAGCGCGTGAGGACATCGCCCGCAACCGTCGTGTAGGCGTGGCCGATGTGCGGCACGTCGTTCGGGTAGTAGATCGGGGTCGTCACGTAGAACGGTCGCGGCATCGGGCCTACGATACCGACCGGCTCCGCTCGCTCATGGTGGTAAAGGAACGAATGGTCAAGCGCACCGGCGTGGCGCGCAAGGTCGATCAGCTCGGCCGCGTCGTGCTCCCAGCCGAGGTCCGGCGCCACTTCGGCATCCGGCCCGGCGACATGA
>JALZAA010000360.1 GCA_030948625.1 Actinomycetota bacterium | reverse complement strand
GTTCAGGCGATCTACGCGGCCGTGTTCGGGTTCGCGTCGATCGTCGGTCCGCTCATCGGCGGGTTCCTCACGGACAACCTGTCGTGGCGCTGGGTGTTCTACGTGAACATCCCCATCGGCATCGCCGCCGCCGTCCTGGTGAAGGTGGTGATGATCGAACCGCTCCAGGACCGCCATAGACACCGAATCGACTGGCTGGGCATCGTCACGCTTCTCGGGTGGACGTGCCTGCTCGTGTTCGCTCTCGAGACCGGCGGTCGCGATTACGCGTGGTCGTCACCCACCATCGTCGGCTCGCTCACCGGGAGCGTGATCCTGTTGGCCGCGTTCATCGTCGCCGAGCTGCGCGCCACCGAGCCGCTGCTGCCCCTCGGGCTATTCAAGATCCCGGCGCTGCGGGCGTCGGCGGTGCTCACCACCTTGCTCGGCATGACGATGTTCGGCGTGCTGTCGTTCCTGCCACTGTTCGTGCAGGTGGTGATCGGCACGTCGGCCACGAGCGCCGGGCGCGTGCTCACGCCGCTCATGCTCGGTTTCATGGTCGCGTCCGCAGTCGGAGGCCGGATGCTGATGCGCGTCGGGTTCCGCGTCCAGGTGGCGCTGGGGATGGCACTCAGCCTGCCCGGCCTGTTCCTACTCACCCAGCTCGACGTCGGCTCGACCACGCTCGAGGTCAGCCGGGACCTCGTCTTCGTGGGCCTCGGCTTCGGATTCGTCCTGCTCGCGTGCACGCTGGCGGCGCAGAACTCGGTCTCGCTGCGGCAGATGGGCACCGCAACCGGGATCGTCAACTTCACCCGGCAGCTCGGCGGCGCCATCGGCGTCGCCGTCGCCGCGTCCGTGATGCTCACGTCGCTCACGCACCGCCTGGCTGAGGCGTTCCCGGGGACCAAGATCAACTCGAGCGACTTCCTCTCCCCGGCGTCCTCGGGTCAGAAGATCCCGCCCGCCGCGCAGGAGGCCGTGCGCCACGCGTTCTCCGGTGCGCTGCACCAGGTGTTCGTGACCGCGGCCGTCATAGGGGCGCTCGGGTTGCTGTGCGTCCTGCTCATGCCCCGGGGGAAGCCGGCGGCGTTGCGCGATCGCGCCCACGGTCACGAGCCATCGGTCGACGCGGTCGCGCCCGATGCCGAGGTCTTCGTCGCCGCCGACCGGGAGCCCGAGCCCGAGCCGGCCTGAGCACGCGGCCCGTCCGAACGTTGCACGACCTCTACGATGACCGGCCGTGCCGCTCCTCGCGTCCATCCCCAGCCCGGACAGTGGCGTCATCGACGTCGGGCCCATCCCCGTGCACGCCTACGGCCTCCTGCTCGCCGTCGGCGTGATCGTGGCGGCGTGGATCGCCGAGCGGCGGTGGGTCGCCCGCGGCTACGACGCCAAGACCTTCAACGACATGGCGGTGTGGATCGTGATCGGCGGCGTGGTCGGCGCGCGCGTGTACCACGTGATCAGCGACTACCAGCTGTTCACCGACGACTGGTTTCGGGCGTTCCAGATCTGGAAGGGCGGGCTCAGCATCTGGGGCGTCCTCGCCGGCGGCGCGATCGCGGTCGTCGTCATGACCCGGATCAAGCGCGTCGAGACGCTCGTCCTGTTCGACTGCATCGCGCCGGGTCTCCTGGCCGCCCAGGCCATGGGCCGTTGGGGCAACTACTTCAACCAGGAGCTGTTCGGCGGCCCGACCGACCTGCCCTGGGGGCTCGAGATCTCGCCGTCCAAGCGCCCGCCGGGTTACCTCAACGTCGAGACGTTCCACCCGACGTTCCTGTACGAGTCGCTGTATTGCCTCTTCCTGCTCGGCGTCGTGCTCTGGATCGAGCGCCGGTTCCGACTCCGCAAGGGCCAGATGCTCGCTCTGTACCTGGCCACGTACACGTTCGGCCGGTTCTTCTTCGAGAACATGCGCATCGACCCCGCCAACGAGATCGCCGGGGTGCGCCTCAACGCGTGGGTGAGCGCCATCGTCTGCATCCTGAGTATCGGCTGGTTCTTGTGGCTCGGCCGGCGCGGCTCGCCGTACCCACCCGGGAAGGCGCCGGCCGACGGCGGTGGCGCCGTCACCGCACCGGACCGCGAAGTGCCTGATCGCGTGGGTTCACCGCCTTCGTAGCCTGGTCGTCCTCTGACGCGTCCGTCAGTGGCGTGCCGCCTGACGATTCGCTCACGGTTCATCCGGAACCCTTTCCCGCAACGTATGTGCGGAGTACGTTCGGCCGGACTTCAAGCGCGACGCGAGACGAGAAAGGCTTCGCCATGACGATGACTCCCGATCGCCAGAAGGTCGACCGCGACGAAGTCTTCCTCGAGTACACGAAGAGCATCTGTCCCGTCTGCAAGACCGTCATCGACGGCGAAGTCAACGTCAAGGACAACAAGGTGTTCCTGCGCAAGCGGTGCGTCGAGCACGGCCAGTTCGAGGCGCTCCTCTATTCCGACGCCGAGATGTATTTCGACTCGCTGCGCTTCAACAAGCCGGGCACGATCCCGCTCGAGACGCAGACCGAGGTGAAGGACGGCTGCCCGCTCGACTGCGGCCTGTGCCCCGAGCACAAGCAGCACGCCTGCCTCGGGATCATCGAGGTCAACACCAACTGCAACCTCGACTGCCCGATCTGCTTCGCCGACTCGGGCCACCAGCCCGACGGCTTCTCCCTCACCATGGATCAGGTGGAGGCCGGCCTCGACGCGTTCGTGCGGTCCGAGGGCGAGCCCGAGGTCGTGATGTTCTCGGGCGGCGAGCCGACCATCCACCCCGAGATCCTCGGCTTCATGAAGATGGCGACCGAGAAGGGCGTGAAGATCGTCAACCTCAACACAAACGGCATGCGCCTCGCCCACGACCGCAAGTTCATGAAGGACCTCTCGGAACTCCCGCAGCGGCCCAACATCTACATGCAGTTCGACGGCTTCGCCGAGCGCACGCACACGGAGATCCGCGGCCGTGACCTGCGCAACGCCAAGCAGAAGGCGCTCGACAACTGCGCCGAGTTCGGCCTCAACGTCACGCTCGTGGCCGCGGTCGAGCGTGACCTCAACGACCACGAGCTCGGCGACATCGTGCGCTTCGGCATCAAGCACCCGGCGGTGCGCTCGGTCGCCTACCAGCCCGTCACACACTCCGGTCGCCACGTCGAGTTCGACCCGATGAACCGGCTCACGAACGCCGACATCGTCCACGGGCTCGCCGACCAGTGCCCGGAGTGGTTCCGCGCGTCGGACTTCTTCCCGGTGCCGTGCTGCTTCCCGACGTGTCGCAGCATCACGTACTGCCTCGTCGACGGCGACAACGTCGTGCCGATCCCCCGGCTGGTCGAGATCGAGGACTACCTCGACTATGTGAGCAACCGGGTGATGCCCGACATGTCGGTGCGGGGCGCGCTCGAGAAGCTGTGGAGCGCGTCGGCGGTGCCGGGCACCGAGGCGACGGCGACCGAGCTCGAGTGTGCGACGTGCGGCATCGACCTGCCCGAGGCGCTCAAGGAGCTCACGGACAAGGCGTTCATGATCGTGATCCAGGACTTCCAGGATCCGTACACGCTGAACGTGAAGCAGCTCATGAAGTGCTGCGTCGAGGAGATCACGCCCGACGGCCGGCTCATCCCGTTCTGCGCCTACAACTCGGTCGGGTACCGCGAGGAGGTCCGCGAGCAGCTCTCCGGGGTGGCGGTGCCGACCATCGTCCCCAACGCCGACGAGCTGCAGCCGGTGCTGCTGACCACGAAGTACGGCTCGAAGACGTTCGGCAACGGCGACGCCGACGCGCAGGCCGAACCGTCGCGGCACGTCCCCGCCGACGCGACCAACGTGGGGAAGAACCTGCGGTGAGCGTGCACGAGCACGTCGCGGCCGATGCCGAGGACGTGAAGCTCTGCTGTGCGACTGCGTACCAGCACGATGCGGTGGCGCTCATCCTCGGCGAGAGCTACCACCCGGGCGGGCTCGACCTGACACGAAGGGTGGCGCGCACGATCGAGTTGCGGCCGGGTGACCGCGTGCTCGACCTCGCCAGCGGCCCGGGCACGACGGCATTCCTCTTGGCGTCAGAGTTCGGGGTCGAGGTCGACGGCGTGGACCTCGGTGACCTGACCGTGGCCAAGGCCAACGCCACTGCGGCGTCCGAAGGCCTCGGCGAACAGGTGCGGTTCCATCTCGGCGACGCCGAGCGCATTCCTCTGCCCGACGCGTCGGTCGACGCCGTGGTGTGCGAGTGCGCGTTCTGCACGTTCCCCGACAAGAAGACGGCCGCCGCCGAGATGGCGCGCGTGCTGAAGCCGGGCGGACGGGTTGGCATCACCGACGTGGCGCTCGACCCGGCACGGCTCGATGCGGAGCTGAAGACGCTGGCGGGGTGGGTGGCGTGCCTCGCCGACGCCCGGCCCGTCGCCGAGTACGTCGAGCTGCTCGCTGGCGCCGGCCTCACTGTCACGCACACGGAGGCGCACGACGACGCCCTGGCGCGCATGATCGACCAGATCGATGCCCGGCTCGTCGCGTTCCGCATGGCGAAGGTGGCCGCGCTCGAAAGCATCGACTTCGACACAGCCCGAGAGCGAGCCGCGCTCGCGGCCCGGGCTGTGGCCGACGGCATCGCCGGCTACTCCCTTCTGGTGGCGCACAAGTAAGGAGGAACTTCGATGACCATCGCTTCCCAGTTGGATCGGGACGCCTTCGTCTCGACCCTCGACCGTTTCTGCGACCTCGGCCTCTTGACCTCGGACGAGGCCGAGGAGGTGCTCGGGCTGTTCGATCCGGAGTTCCCGTATGCGGAGGCCGTGGCTGCCGCCGACTCGGTCCACGTGCACATCAAGGTGGCCGACGTCGACGCGTTACCCCATGACGTCATCACGGCGCAGGGCGTGACCGCGACGAGCTGCACCGACGGCTACATCAAGTACCCCTTCCCGGGCGGCATCAACATGATCTTCTCGTCGATCGACATCGCCGAGGACGACATGCTCGACGAGACGGTCGCCACTCCGATGCTCGACCACAAGGGCATCGACCTGCGCGACGAGCGCGCCGAGGTGCGCGGCCTCTTCGATTCCGTGCCCGCTCGTGCCGGAGAGATCGGCTGGCGCCACGTACCGCAGGGCGGGGAGGGCCAGCCCGTCTACTGCTGCCACACCGAGGTCAGCGGCAAGCACTGGGTCTATCCCGTCGCGGGCGCGACCGGGCAGACCCGTCCGATCGAGTTCGCGTTCGGCGAGCTCGAGATCCACGACTCCAAGATGGGATGCGACCTGCGGCCGATCGACCCCGCACATCCACGGGCGGCCGAAGCACAGGCGGCGTTGGCGGCTTGCGCGGCGTCACACGGTCCGACGGAAGGGAACGGCGTGACTTCGAGCTACTACGAGCGCGGTGACCTCGGCCACTTCACGGACGTCGGCGATTACGCCCGGCCTCTCATGAACAAGTTCTGGGCGTACTACAACGGCGTGTTCGGCGAAGACGGAGCGCTCACACGGCGGGAGAAGGCGCTGATCGGCTTGGCGGTCGCGCACTCGAAGCAGTGCCCGTACTGCATCGACTCGTTCACGAACACGTGTGCCGATCTCGAGATCACGCCCGACGCGATGCACGAGGCCGTCCACGCGGCGGCGTCGCTCGGCGCCGGAATCGACCTCGTGCACGGTGTCCAGATGCAGAACGCCCTGAAGCTCCGCGGCGCGATCTAGCTCCCCGGCGGCGTCGGTCGCCGGAACCTCCAGCCGCTGATCGGGGCGCGGCCTCCGCGACGCGTAGGGTCTCGGTACCCCCGAGAGTCCCGAATGGCAGGAGGAAACCCGTGACGTCTGCCGTCGCATCCGATCCCGTCGCCGCCACCGTCGCCGCTCGAGCCGAAGAGGTCACGAAGGTCTACGGCAGCGGCGAGGCCGCCGTGCGCGCGCTCGACAACATCACCGTCGAGTTCGCCGAGAGTCGCTACACCGCGATCATGGGCCCGTCCGGCTCGGGTAAGTCGACGCTCTTGCACTGTCTTGCGGGGCTCGACAGGGTCACCGCAGGTCGGGTGGTCCTCGGCGACATCGAGATCAGCAGCGTTTCCGAGAAGCAACTGACCGTCGTGCGGCGGGACAAGATCGGGTTTGTGTTCCAGTCGTACAACCTCATCCCGACGCTCAACGCGATCGAGAACATCACGCTTCCGCTGGCGCTCGCGGGCCGAAAGCCCAACAAGGAATGGCTCGACCGGGTCATCTCGACCGTCGGCCTCGCCGACCGTCTCTCGCACCGGCCGTCCGAGCTGTCAGGTGGTCAGCAGCAGCGCGTCGCCGTCGCGCGTGCGCTCGTCAGCAGACCGCAGGTGATCTTCGCCGACGAGCCGACCGGGAACCTCGACTCGAAAGCGAGTGCGGAGATCCTCGGCTTCATGCGCCAGGCCGTCAGCAACCTGGGTCAGACCATCGTGATGGTCACCCACGACCCCATCGCCGCCGGCTACGCCGACCGCGTCGTGTTCCTCGCCGACGGGAAGATCGTGGACGAGTTGCAGAACCCGACCGCCGAGGCAGTCATCGACCGAGTGAAGAGCCTCGGCGAGTAGCCAGGTGGCCCGCTTCACGATCAAGGGGCTCTTCGCCCACAAGCTGCGCTTCCTCCTCACCGGGTTGGCGGTGATGCTCGGTGTCGCGTTCATGTCCGGGACATTGGTGCTCACGGACACGATCTCACGGACCTTCGACAACCTGTTTGCCGATGTGAATCGCGGTACCGATGCGTACGTGCGGAGCCGGCAATCGATCTCGAGCGACTTCGGGGGCCCGGCGAGGAAACAGCGCGGGCGCGTCCCTGCCTCGCTCATCCCCGAGATCCAGTCGGTCGACGGCGTGGGCGACGCTCAGGGCAACCTGCAGTTCTATGCCCAGCTCGTCGACAAGAAGGGCGACGCCGTCGGGAACCCGAGTCGGGGGGCGCCGACGTTCGGGTTCAACTGGGTGCCGAACCCCCGCCTCGAGCCGTACAAGATCCAGCGCGGGGGCCACGCGCCGCACGGGCCCGACGAGGTCGTCATCGACGCCGGGTCGGCGAAGACCGCCGGATTCAAGATCGGCGACCAGGTCAGCGTCCTCACCCAGGGGCCGCCGAAGAGCTACCGGGTCGTCGGGATCGCCAAGTTCGGCACCGCCGACAGCGCGGCGGGCTCGACGGCAGCGTTGTTCGACACGCCCACTGCGCAAGCCGTCACCGGCGCCGGCGACCAGTTCGACGCGATCTCCGTCGTTGGGAAGTCCGGAGTGTCCCAGGAGACGCTCAAGGGCCGTATCGCCCAGAAGCTCGACAACAACGCGTACCAGGTTCTCACCGGCGCGCAGATCACCAAGGAGAACCAGACCGACATCCAGAACGCGCTCTCCTTCTTCAGCATCGCCCTGGTGGTCTTCGCCCTCGTCGCGTTGTTCGTCGGGAGCTTCATCATCTTCAACACGTTTTCGATCGTCGTCGCACAGCGGGTTCGCGAGATGGCGCTGCTACGCGCCATCGGCGCCAGCGGACGGCAGGTGATGGGCTCGGTCCTGACCGAAGCGGTGCTCGTCGGGTTGTTCGCGTCGGTGATCGGCCTCGGGGCCGGGATCCTGCTCTCGAACGCGCTGAAGGCGCTGCTCGACGCGTTCGGGTTCGACATCCCGGCCGGCGGCACCGTCGTGACCGTGCAGACAGTCATCGTGGCGCTCCTCGTCGGCACGGGCGTGACGATCCTCTCGGCGATCGTGCCCGCACGGAAGGCGTCCCGTGTGCCGCCCGTCGCGGCGATGCGCGACGTCGCCACCGAGGACCGGCCGCGTTCGGCCCGCCGGGTGCTCATCGGGTTCGGCATTACCGTGCTCGGCGTTCTCGTACTGTTCGCGGGCCTGTTCGGCGGCGCAGGGATCCAGCTCGTGGGTCTCGGCGCGCTGATCGTGTTCATCGGGGTGTTCGTGCTGGGGCCCCTCCTCGCGCGTCCGCTGAGCGACGCGATCGGTTGGCCGGCGGCACGGCTGCGTGGCATCACCGGAACGCTCGCGCGCGACAACGCCATGCGGAACCCGAAGCGCACGTCCGCGACCGCGGCCGCTCTCATGATCGGCGTGGCGCTGGTGGGGTTCATCACGATCTTCGCCTCGTCGGCGAAAGCATCGATCAACTCGCAGGTCGACCGCGCCTTCAAGGCCGACTACGTGATCAGCACCGGTTCCGGGTTCGGCGGCGGCTTCGGCGGGTTCAGCCCCACGCTCGCTACCGACATCTCCAAGCTGCGCCAGGTGGGCGCGTCCAGCCCACTCCGGTTCAACCAAGCCCAGTTCGGCGACTCGCAGAAGTCATTTGCCGCCGTCGACCCGCGTTCTGCCACCGCCCTGTTCGACATGAAGGTGCAGGACGGACGAGTCGGCGACCTCGGCGAGGTCAACAGCCTCGGCATCTCTCGTACCGTCGCCAACGACCAACACTGGCGGGTCGGCAGCACCGTGCCGGCGAAGTTTCCGAACGGCGACGTCGCGCTGACCGTCAGGACGATCTACGGCAACGGCAACAAAGAGGGCTTCGCCGACTACACGCTTTCGCTGGCGACGTTCGACGCCCACTACACAGGGCAACTGGATCAGTTCGTGTTCGTCAAGCTCGCCCCAGGCGCCAGCCCTGCCGAGGGACGCAAGGCGATCGACGGGGTTCTCAAGGCGTATCCGAACGCCAAGCTCCAGGACAGCACCGAGTTCAAAGCCGCGACGGCGTCCCAGATCAACCAGTTGCTCGGTTTGATCTACGTGATGCTCGCCCTGGCAGTCGTGATCGCCCTGATCGGGATCGCCAACACGCTCGCGCTCTCGATCTACGAGCGCACGCGCGAGCTCGGGTTGCTACGCGCCGTCGGCATGAGCCGCCGTCAGCTGCGCTCGACGGTGCGGTGGGAGTCGGTGATCATCGCCCTGCTCGGCACGTTCCTCGGGCTCGCGATCGGGTTGTTCTTCGGCTGGGCGGTGGTGCAGGCGCTCAAGGACCAGGGCTTTACGAAGTTCGCGCCTCCCGGCGCGCAGCTCCTCCTGGTTGTGATCATCGGAGGGTTCGCCGGCGTCGTCGCGGCGATCGGTCCCGCCCGCCGCGCCGCGAAGCTCGACGTCCTCAAGGCCGTCAGTCAGGAGTAGACGCGAGCTACTCGTCGAACTGCTTGCGGACAGCGTCGTCCTTCTCGCGGACGGCGTCGGCGAGCTCGGCTTGGAACGTCTGCAGCTGGCGGCGGAGCTCGGGGTTCGTGGCCGCGAGGATCCGTACCGCGAGCAGGCCCGCGTTGCGGGCCTCCCCGATGCCGACGGTTGCCACCGGGATGCCGGGCGGCATCTGGACGATCGACAGGAGCGAGTCGAGCCCGTCGAGCTTCGGCCGGGGGACGGGCACGCCGACGACCGGGAGCGGCGTCATAGCGGCGGTCATGCCGGGCAGGTGGGCGGCGCCGCCGGCGCCGGCGATGATCACGAGGAGCCCGCGGTCGGCGGCGGTGCTCGCGTACTCGTAGAGCACCTCGGGTGTGCGATGTGCAGAGACGATGCGCACCTCGAACGCCACGCCGAACTCGGCGAGGACGTCGACGGCGGGGCGCATGACGTCGAGATCGGAGTCGCTGCCCATGATCACGCCGACCAGCGGGGTGCTCATGTCGCCAAACTACTGGAACGTTCGGCCTCGCGACGGCGCCCGAAAGACTCGCGGCGACGGTGGCTTTGCCGACCGTCGGCGCGGAACGTTCGGCCTTGCGACGGCGTCGGAACGAGTCCGAGTAGCTTGCTCGCATGCGCACACGACTGACTGACGCTCTGCAGATCGAGCACCCCGTGATGCTCGCCGGCATGGGTGGCGTGTCGTACCACGCGCTCGTCGCCGCGGTGTCGGAGGCGGGGGGCTTCGGTTGTTTGGGCGCATCGGCCATGCAGCAGGACGAGATGGTCGAGGAGATCCGCGCCGTGAAGGCGGCGACGAGCAAGCCGTTCGGTGTCGACCTGCTCACCGCGCTGCCCGAGCAGATGGAGTCGAACATCGAGCTCGTGATCCGGGAGGGCGCGCAGGTCTTTGTCGCCGGGCTCGGCGTACCCCGCGAAGTGATCAAGCTCTGCCACGACAACAACGTCCTGGTCGTCAACATGTGCGGGAAGGTTCGCCACGCGGTCGCGGCCGTCGAGGCCGGGTGCGACATCGTCGTCGCGCAGGGCACGGAGGCAGGCGGCCACACCGGCACGGTGGCGACCATGCCGTTGGTGCCGCAGATGGTCGACGCCGTGGGCGACCGGGTGCCGGTCGTCGCGGCAGGCGGTCTCTTCGACGGACGCGGGCTGGCGGCGTCGCTCGCGCTCGGTGCCGATGGGGTCTGGATCGGCACGCGTTTCATCGCCACGCCCGAGGCGCGCTCGACGCCCGGGTACAAGCAGGCGCTCATCCGGACGCCCGAGGACGGCACCGTGGTCAGCCGCGCGTTCACCGGCAAGACGCTGCGAGCCGTGCGCAACAAGACCACGCAGTACTACGACGAGCATCCCGACGAGCTCCGCCCGTTCCCCGAGCAGATCCTCAGGGCGGTGGAGGAGGGGACGTTGCACCTCACCGGCGGCGACGAAGCGGCGGGCGTCGACCCCGATCGAGAGTGCTACCCGGCAGGCCAGGGCACGGGGGCCATCGACGAGCTCGTCCCGGCGGGCGATCTTGTACGACGCTTCGTCGCCGAAGCCGAAGCGGTGATCGAGTCCCTCGGCGGCCTGCGGTTCCAAGCCCCCGCGTGATCAACCTCGCAAAGTGACAGAGCGGCTTGTCGTCATCGGCGGCGACGCCGCCGGCATGACCGCCGCGTCGCGTGCGCGGCGGCGTCGCGACCGCGACGAGCTCGAGATCGTCGCCCTCGAGCGCGGGCCGTACACGTCGTACTCGGCGTGCGGCATCCCGTACTTCATCAGCGACTTGATCACCGAGCTCGATCAGTTCATCGCGCGCACGCCCGAAGAGCACCGCCGGAACGGCATCGATGTCCGCACGGGGCACGAGGTCGTCGCGATCGACGTCAACCGGCGACAGGTGCGGGTGCGCGAGCTCGCCGGCGGGGACGGCTCCGGCACGGAGTACGACGAGCCGTTCGACCAACTCGTCGTGGCGACCGGCGCGGTACCGACTCGGCCCGATCTGCCCGGAGCCGAAGCGGAAGGGATCTTCGGCGTGCAGACCCTCGCCGACGGCGTCGCCGTCCGGCGCGCCATCGACGAGCGCGAGCCTCACCGTGCCGTGGTCGTCGGCGGCGGGTACATCGGGCTCGAGATGGCCGAGGCGCTGGTACAGCGCGGGCTCGAAGTCGCGTTGGTCGATCGGACCGACGAGCCGATGGCCGCCGCGCTCGACCACGACGTCGGAGCGCTCGTCGCCGACGCCCTCCGCGCCAGCGGCGTCGAGCTGCACATGGGCGAGTCGGTCGAGAGCTTCGACGCCGACGGCGGCGGCGTCCGTGCCGTCCGCACCGCCAACCGCACCGTGTCCGCCGACATCGTGGTCCTCGGGCTGGGCGTGACCCCCAACAGCCGGCTCGCACGCGAGGCGGGCATCGCGATCGGCGAGACCCACGGCATCGTCACCGACACCCGCATGGAGACGAGCATCGGCGGCGTGTGGGCGGCGGGGGACTGCGTCGAGTCGATCGACCGGATCACCGGGCGGAGCGTCGCGGCCCCGCTCGGCACCCACGCCAACAAGCAAGGCCGCGTCATCGGCATCAACGCCACCGGCGGCGACGCGCGCTTCGCCGGCGTTCTCGGGACCGCGGCGGCGAAGATCTGCGCGTACGAAGTTGCGCGCACCGGCGTCACGGAGCACCAAGCCCGCGAAGCCGGCCTCGACGTCGTGGCCGCCACGATCGAGTCGACCTCTCGTGCCAGCTACTTCCCCGGCGCGGCGTCGATCACGGTCAAGGTCGTGGCCGAGCCCGGAACCGGCCGGATCGTCGGTGGGCAGATCGTCGGCGAAGAAGGCGCGGCCAAACGCATCGACGTGCTCGCGACGGCCATCTGGAACCGGATGCCTGTCGCCGAGGTCGCCGACCTCGACCTGTCGTACGCGCCGCCGTTCGCGCCGGTGTGGGAACCGTTGCTGATCGCGGCCCGCAAAGCCGCCGATCTGCTCTGACCTGTACTGCTACCGCTTGGCGGCCGCGGCCCGGGCTTGCTCCTCTTTGAGGTCGTTCTCGTACATCATCTGCACGAGCTCCTCGAAGTTGACGCGTGGGTTCCAGCCGAGGACGTTGCGCGCCTTGCCGGCGTCGCCGGTGAGGATGTCGACCTCGGCGGGGCGCATGAACCGCTGGTCCTGTTGCACGAGGGGCTCCCAATGGTCGAAGCCCGCGACCCGAGCTGCGATGTCGAGAAGCTGGCGGTTCGTGTGCGTCTCGCCCATGGCGATCACGTAGTCGCTGGGCTCCGGTTGCTGGAGCATGAGCCACATGGCTTCGACGTAGTCGCCTGCGTAGCCCCAGTCGCGCGATGAGTCGAGGTTGCCGAGCGTGATCTTCTCCTGCAGGCCGAGTTTGATGCGCGCCATGGAGTTCGTGATCTTGCGGGTGACGAATTCCAAACCCCGGCGAGGACTTTCGTGGTTGAAGCAGATGCCGGAAGAGACGTGCAAGCCGTACGCCTCGCGGTAGTTGACCGTCGTGTAGTGCCCGAACACCTTCGCCGCGCCGTAGGGCGACCGCGGATGGAACGGCGTCTGCTCGTTCTGCGGCGACTCCCGGACTTTGCCGAACATCTCCGATGACGATGCCTGGTAGAACCGGATCGGGTTGTTGTCCGTCCCGCCGACGACGCGGATCGCCTCCAGCATGCGCAGCACGCCGAGGCCGGTGATGTCCGCGGTGAGCTCGGGCTGCTTGAACGACAGCTGCACGAAGCTGATCGCCCCGAGGTTGTAGACCTCGTCCGGCTGCACCTGCTCCACCGCCGCGATGAGCGACGAGAGGTCCTGCAGGTCGCCTTCGACGAGCTCGAGCGTCGGGCTCTCGTCCTGCACCATCTGCGCCTTCGGGTTGGCCTGGCCGCGCACGAGGCCGAACACCTGATAGCCCTTGCCGCTCAGGAACTCGGCCATGTACCGGCCGTCCTGGCCGGTGATACCGGTGACAAGCGCGCGTTTCATACCGACGTCCCTCCGTGGCGAGCCATGGAGGTTAGCCGTCCTCCCTGCGCCAGTCCGGGTCCAGCTGACGGAGGAACTCGGCGCAGCGCTGTTCCTCGTCGTCTTCGCCGATGGCGGCGGCTGCGCGGCGTAGGCCGTCGAGCGCGCGCAGGAAGCCCTGATTGGTCGGCTGGCTCCACCGCACGTAGCCGGATCCGCGCCATCCCGACTGACGGAGCCGGTCGAGCCCGCGGTGGTACCCCACTCTGAAGCATGCGTACGCCTCGACGTCGTCGCGCCCGAGCTCGCCGAGGCGCGCCCAGGCGTCGAGGAACCGGGGCCAGCGCGCCACGACCTGGGCAACGGCGTCGCGTCTGCGTTCAGGCGGCGCCGCGAGCGCCTCTTCGAGCGCAGCGAGCGCATCGGCCGGCTCGGGCGCGAGGACGGTCTCGGGGGGCCCCTGCGGGCTCAGGCCGACCGGGTTTCCGGACATGCGCAGCACTGTAGGCAACCGCCTGAGTCACGCATGACGCGAGGGAGACCGCCGAGAGCCCCCGATACCATCGGCGCGGCGACGGCGGCTTTGCCGACCGGCGCCGCAGGAGCCGGAGCTTGCGACGGCGACCAGGAGGGATTGATGACCGATACCGCCACGCCACTAGCTGCGACGCGTGCCGCGGAAGCGACGGCGCCCGCCGACGGGCAGGCGCCGGCGCCCGAGGCGCCGCGGCTCACGACGCTCGTGCTCGTTCGTCACGCGGTCACCGAGCAGACCGGGCCGATGCTCACCGGGCGGAATCCGGGCGTCGACCTGTCCGACGACGGCCGCAAGCAGGCGCAGGCGCTCGCCGAGCGGCTCGCCGCCCTGCCGGTCGCCGCGGTGTACGCCAGTCCGATCGAACGCACGACGCAGACCGCGGCCGCGGTGGCGGAACGTCACGCGCTCCCCGTGCGCGAGCTGCCCGGGGCCCTCGAGGCCGATTACGGCGAGTGGACCGGTGGCAAGCTCGCGGAGCTGGCCAAGACGGAGCTCTGGAAGACCGTGCAGCGGGCCCCGTCCCGGGCGCGGTTCCCGGGCGGCGAGTCGCTGGCCGAGATGCAGGCGCGGATCGTCGGCTGCCTCGAGGACGTCGTGTCCGAGCATCCCGGTGAGATCGTCGTCGTCGTGTCGCACGCCGATCCCATCAAATCAGCCATCGCGCACTACACGGGGCTGCACCTCGACCAGTTCCAGCGCATCGTGGTATCGCCGGCGTCGGTCACGGCGTTTCAGCTTTCGGCGCACGGCGCGGCCCTCGTGAAGTGCAACGACACGGGCAGCCTCGACGAGCTGCGCCCGCCGCCACCGGAGAACAAGAACGAGGAGTCTGCCGATGGATGACCAAGAGATCGAGCTCGAAGACGTCAACAGCCTGGGCGCCGGCGCCGTCGGTGAGCCGGGCGAGCGCGAGTTCTACCTCCAGGCGCGCACCGAATCGGCGCAGCTCACCGTGCTGGTCGAGAAGGAGCAGGTCGCCCTGCTCGCCACCGAGGCGGTCGCGTTCCTCGACCGCATCTCCGAGGACTACCCCGAGGAGCCGGCGAGCCCCCCGGAGCCGGTGGTCCGCCAAGCGGGGTTGCGCGAGCCGACCGTGCCGCTGTTCCGGGCCCGGCTGATCGGCCTCGGCTTCGACCCGGAGCGTCAGCTCGTGCTCATCGAGCTGCGCGAGCGCTCCTCCGAGGAGGACGACGACGAGCCGTCGGACAGCGAGGGCGGACCTCCGATCCCCGACGACCCCGGCGCCCTCGTCGAGGACGATCAGACCGCGGCTGCCCTGATGGCGGACGAGGACGCGGAGGGCTACATCGCCCGCATCTACGCCACGCGCCCGCAGGTGCGGGCCATGGCGGCGAAGGGAGCCGAAGCCGTCGCCGCCGGTCGACCGCTGTGCCCGCTGTGCGACATGCCGATGGACCCCGCCGGGCACCGGTGCCCCCGCTGGAACTGAGCGATTCCGACGCGGCGGAGGTCCTGGCGCGCGGCGAGCTCGAAGTGCTCGGTCGCATGCCGTGGGCGTCGAACGCCACGCTCCTCGCGGTCGCGCGCGCCGACGGCGTCGAGATGCAAGCCATCTACAAGCCGCGGCGTGGTGAGCGTCCGCTCTGGGATTTCCCCAGCGGCACGCTCTGCCAGCGCGAGGTCGCGACGTACGAGCTGTCCGACGCGCTCGGCTGGGGGCTCGTCCCGCCGACCGTGCTCCGCGATGGCCCCGTCGGGATCGGGATGGTGCAGCGGTTCGTCGACCACGATCCCGAGGAGCACTACTTCACGCTGCTCGAGGAGCACGCCGACCGCTTCCTCCAGTTCGCGGTGTTCGACGTGCTCGTCAACAACGCCGACCGGAAGGGCGGTCACTGCATTCGCAAGTCCGACGGAACCATCGTCGGCATCGATCACGGCCTCACGTTCCATCCCGCGTGGAAGCTCCGTACGGTGATCTGGGATTTCGCCGGCGACGCCGTGCCGCCCGCGCTGGCCGACGACGTGTGCCGTGTGCTCGTCGACGACGAGCTGGGCGAGCGGATGGAGCCGCTCGTCTCGTCGCTCGAGATGGAGGCGATGCAGCAGCGCGCCCGGGAGCTGGTCGGGACCGGGCGGCTGCCCGACCCCGACCCGGGCTACCACTCGCTGCCGTGGCCGCTCGTGTGACCGGTTAGTCCGGCGGACCCGGCGGCGACTCGTCGACGGGTGACGGTGGCACCATCAGTGGCGGCGCGTCAGGGCGGCGCTTGTAGACCGAGATGCCCTCGACCGACTCGACGTACGTGTAATCCCGGTACACCATGCGCGCCAGATCCGGGTAGCGCGAGATCGTGTAGTACTGCGCGCCGCGGATCCCGGAGTACGCCGTGTCGAGGATGTACGTCGGCGGATGCTGGGCCAGGTCCTCGAAGAACAGATCCCAGGCGCCCGGCGTCGCGTCCTTGACGCTCGCCTCGTTGCCCGGCCGGCCCGGCTCCCAGCCGGTGAGGAACCCGGACGTGAAGAAGCGCGTGGCGGGTCGCTTGCCCGACGCCCAGTAGATCTCGGGCACATGGCCCCACACGAGGATGCGGTCTTCGGCACCGGCGTGCACCTTGAGGTACTCGCTCACTGTCTTGTACTGCGCCTTCTCGTTGAAGGGCCGGACCAGGAACGCGAATCCGGTCGCGATGACGGCGATCCCGGCCGACAGTGCGACCGTCCGTGTCACCGCGCGCCGGCTCGATCGCACGAGCACGCCGGCGGTGATCAGCGCGAGCGGCGGTACCAGCTGCAGGTAGTAGTGGCCGAAGAAGCGCAGCCCGACGGCGACCGACAGCCCGGCCGACAGGAGCCAGAGCCACAACTCGGTGTCGCCGCGACCGGCCGTCCGCCGCTCGCGCCACGCTCGCGGCAACGCCCACACGATCGGCAGGTTGGCCGCTGCGAACGCGGCCGTCATGAGGGCGAGCATCAGCATGACCATTCCCCATTGGCCACTGATGCCGAGGTAGCTGCCGTTGCCGATCGTCGTCCAGAACAACAGCTCCCCGGGCCCCACCGCGAGGGCGACGAGCGCAAGTGGCAGCGCGAACCCGCTGAGCGCATCGGTCGCGCCGCGCCGCCCACGCTGTCTCCACGCCAGGTAGAGCACGGGGATGAGCGTCGCCGCACCGGTCTGCTTGGCGAGCGCGGCAACGGCGACCGCGACCCCCGACGAGAACGAGCGGCCACGTTGGGCGAGGAGGACGGCCGCGGTCATTCCCGGAAGCATGAAGATCTCGAAGTTCGCCGCTTGCCCGTCCTGGGGTGCGAACGCCACCGACCCCAGCACCATGAGCACGCCCGCGATCCATGCGGCGCGAGTTCCATACCGTCGTTTCGCTTCGAGGGCGAGCAATAGGGCAGTGAGGGCAATGGCGAGCATCGCCATGACACGAACGGACCAGAGGGCGGTGGTGCTGAACAGCGCGAACGTCGCCGCGTACACGTACGGCACGAGAGGCGGCTTCCGGTCGGCGGCCTCTTTGTAGAGGTTGCCGCCGCCGCTGATGACCTCGGCCTGCGTCGCGAGGAACGTCTCGTCCGAGTTGAAGACGTCCACGAAGAAGGCCGGGAGACGAAGCGCGAACGTCAGCAGGAGCAGCACGCCGAAGAGCCGGAGCGTCGCGCGGCGGCGCGCGGCTCGGTCGGAGGCCGCCAACGCCACATCGGGCGGCGGTGCCGGTACCGGTGCGACGTCGGTATTCATACGCGAGGTGGCTCCGGTCGACCTGCCGAGGGACCAGCCATTGTGCCAGCTATGGGTACGTACCCCGACCCGGGCAGGATCAGACCGGCGCGAGCTCGTCGCCCAGGTAGCGGCGGCGGCACAGCGACCGTTGGGGCTTGCCCGACGACGTCTTGGGCAACGTGCCCGGGCGGACCAGCACGACGTCCTCGGGCGGCACGCCCACGGCATCGGTGACGCGGGCGGCGACGGCGGCACGTACGGGTGCGGGCTCGTCCAGCTTCGTCTCCGCGACGACGACGACGGCCTCGCGCCCGCGCCGACCGTCGGTGCCGAACGCGATGACGTTGCCGGCCCGAATGCCCTCGACCGACGCCGCGGCGCGCTCGACGTCCTCGGGGAACACGTTTCGGCCGCCCACGATGATCACGTCCTTGAGCCGTCCGCAGACCACGAGCTCGCCGTCGACCAGATAGCCGAGGTCGCCGGTGCGGAACCAGTCGCCGCGACGGGCGTCGGCCGACGCCTCGGCGTTGCCGTAGTAGCCGGGCGAGATCGAGCGTCCTCGCAGCTCGATCTCCCCGACCTCGCGGTCCTGCATCGTCTGCCCGGTCGTGGGATCGCACACGCGCAGTCGCAAGCCGTCGAGGGGTCGGCCGAGGCGCGGGAGGCGGCGTGTCGCGCCGTCGGCGCCCGGCTCGACGGGCGCCGCGTACCGGTCGGTCTCGAGCACACGCTGGTCGACCGAGTCGACCTGCATGCCGGTGCCGGGCGCCGGGAACGTGACCGCCAACGTGGCTTCGGCCATACCGAACACGCAGAACGCCGCGCCCCGGTCGAGGCCGTGGGCGGCACCGGCGGCGAGGAACGACTCGACGGCGGCGGGGTCGATCGGCTCGGCGCCGTTCAGCGCTATCCGCCAGCGCGACAAGTCGAGGCGGTCGAGCCGGGCCAGAGCGCGGGCCGCGAGCGCGTACGCGAAGTTCGGGCCTGCGGTCGCAGTGCCGCCGAACTCGGCCATCCATTCCATCCACCGCGCCGGCGCGGCCAGGAAATCCTGGGGCGACGCCAGCACGAGGTCGACGCCCTTCGTCATCGGCGCGCCCAGCAGTCCGATGAGACCCATGTCGTGGTAGAGCGGCAGCCACGACACGAACGTGTCCGAGCCGGGGTCGATGTCGGCGGCCTCGAAGGCAGCGTCGTGGTTCGCCGCGATGCAACGGTGCGGCACCATCACGCCCTTGGGGTCCGCAGTGGAGCCGCTGGTGAACTGCAGGATTGCAAGCGCGTCGGGATCGTCGGCGGGCCGCTCGTACGCGGCAGGCGCGCCCCGCAGCTCGTCCACGCGGACGATGGGCGGATCGCCGGGTTGCGGGTCGAGGAACTCGCTGAGCTGTGCGTCGATCACGACGACCTGGGCGTCGGAGTGGACGATCAGGCGACGCGTCTGCGCGACGAAGTCCTCGATCGACCCCAGCCGCATCGGTAGCGGCAGCACGACGACCGTGGCCCCGGCCAGCCACGTGGCTTGCACGGCAGTGACGAACGGGCGCGTCGTGGCGCCGAGCAGCGCCACATGGCTGCCGGGCCCGACGCCGCGGGCCTGGAGCGCAGCGGCCATGCCGCGGGCGTCTTGGTGGAGCCGCGCCCATTCGACGCGCTCCCGCCCGCCGGAGCCGGCCGAGCCGACGAACGTGACGCCACGGCTCGTTTCGGCAGTGGCCTCGAGGCGCGGGAGAAGGGAGGTAGGGCGACTCACGGGTGATTGGACCGCTCATGCCCGCCGCGCGTTACCGGATACGTTCCTTCTGCCCGAAACATGCCCCGGTGCCACCGCAGCCGTTAGGGTGCCGCATCCCCCGAGCACCCAGGAGTACGACGATGCCGCGACGGGTCGCATCCATCCTCGCCCCGGCCGCCCTGGCCGCACTGGCCGTGGCGGCCTCTGTACTTCCCGCGGGCGCGGGAAGGAACGGCCCGGTCGACCCCACCGTGACCGGTCAGGCCAGCTGCCAGGCCGACGGCACGTACTCCATCGTGTGGACGTTCGACTTCACCGACCCTGCGTCCGACGGGCACACGATCGACGTGAGCAACCCCGCCGTGTTGTCCGGCGCTGTGACAGGACAGGTCGACTTCAATCCGAAGCAGTTCACAGCTCCGGGTACGTCGACGGGCCAGCACACCCTGCCGGGGACGACGGCGGGGGTCGTCGACCTGCAGCGGGGCTGGGGCGACCTGGACACGATGGACGGCGGGGCCGTCCACGGTCAGGTGACGCTCGATGGCACGTGCACGCCGGCGGCGCAGGTACCCGCCGCGCCCGAAGCAGCCGCAGCGGTGGCCGCCACGCCCGTCTTCACGGGCTGAGGCAACCGGCGACAGAGCTACTCGTCGGCCGCGATCGCCGCCGCCGGGTCGCGGAAGAAGCGCGATCGCGGCAGGGCGGCGTCGGCGCCGTTCGCGCGGGCATCCTCGAGCGCCGCCGGGTTGTCGTGGCGCCCATAGGCGACGACGCGGGCGGCGGGGGCGAGCTTGCGCGCCTCGCTGACGGCGTCGGGATGGACCTTCACGTCGATGACGATCACGTCGGCGCCGCTGCAGTCGTCGGCTGCGGACGCGAAGTGCGCGTCCGGAAACGCCGCCGCGATCTTCGAGCGGTCCATGAGATCACCGACGAGAGCGACGACGCGCACTACTCGGCCTTGATGTGCTGCGCGAGGTAGTTCGACTCGCCGAGCTTCTCGATCAGGTCCAGCTGCGTCTCCAGCCAGTCGATCGACTGCTCGCCGTCCGCGAGCATCGGCTCGAAGATCAGGCGTGAGCCGTCGTCCCCGACCTCACGGCACAGCGAGATCGCAGCGACCAGTGCATCGACGGTGGCCTTCTCGAGCGTCAGCTCGTTCACGAACTGGTCGTTGACGCCGCTGCCGACTCTGATGCGGTTGAGCCGTTGCAGGTTCGGCGTTCCCTCGAAGTAGATGATGCGCTCGATCAGCTGCTCCGCGTGACGCATCTCGTCGATCGAATCGTCGTAGGCCTTCTTGGCGAGGTCCGGATAGCCCCAGTTGTCGCGCATCTTGGCGTGGACGAAGTACGTGCTCGCCGCCGACAGCTCGGACGCGAGCAGCTCGCCGAGAGTTTCCAGGACCTTCGGATTTCCCTGCATCATCCACCTCCGTTCCGGAGCGTACGTCGCCGCCTTCGGAACAGCACCCCGCTGCCGATGATCCCGGCGAGGAGCGA
>JALZAA010000348.1 GCA_030948625.1 Actinomycetota bacterium | reverse complement strand
TGCTTGCGCTCCAGCCAACAGAATTCGTTCTCCGGCGCCGGGGAAACCCCGGCGCCTGCCGGAGGTGCCCCTTTCATGACTCTGTTTGAAAGGGACGAAGGACCGGCGCGCGTCAGGCTCGTCGTGGCGTACGACGGCACCGGCTTCCGCGGTTGGGCCGACCAGCCCGACGTCCGCACCGTGCACGGCGTCCTCGGCCGCGCCCTCGAGCGGTTCTTGCGCCACCAGCCCGAGAACCTCACCGGTGCGGGCCGCACCGACGCCGGCGTGCACGCCTGGGGCCAGGTCGTGACCTTCGATGCCGATCCCGGCGTCGACCCCTGGCGGCTCCAAGCCGCGCTGAACGGGCAGCTGGCACCGGAGGTCGTCGTGCGCGAGGCCGAGATCGTCGAGCCCGGCTTCGACGCCCGCCGCTCGGCGTGTTGGCGCGCCTACCGCTACACGATCCTCAACCGTCCGGTGGCCGACCCGTTCCTCGCCCGGTATGCGTGGTGGGTGCCGAACCCGCTCGACGTCGACGCGCTCAGGCTCGGCGCCGACCCGTTCGTCGGTGAGCACGACTTCGCCGCCTTCTGCCGCCAGGGACCGGAAGGCACGACGACCAGGCGGCGTGTCGTCGAGTCGCGCTGGCACGAGCTCGGCGACGGCGTGCTCCGGTACGACGTGCAGGCCACCGCGTTCTGCTGGCAGATGGTGCGATCCATCGTCGGCACGCTGGTCGACGTGGGCATGGGCAAGAAGCGGCCGGGTGACCTCATGGCGATCCTGCGCGCGAAGGACCGTGCCAACGCGGGCCGTCTCGCGCCGCCCGAAGGTCTCTGCCTCTGGCAGGTCGGGTACGAGAGCACGACGGACCGGCGGTAGCGTCTTCGCTATGGCCAAGCGGGGATCGACGGTCGACTCCGAGGTCGCAAAGTTCCGCGAGCTGTGGACAGACGAGCTCGGGGGCGCCGCACTGTACCGGTCGCTGGCCGAGCACGCCGACGAGCAACGCCGGCCCATCTTCCTGAACCTGGCGGAGGCCGAGGAGCGACACGCCGCCCACTGGGCGAAGCTCATGCGCGAGGCCGGCGTCACCGACCTCAAGCCTCCCCGGCTGCCGTTCCGCATCCGCGTCCTGCGCCAGCTGGCCAAGCGGTTCGGCACCGAGACGGTCCTCCCGATCGTGCTGCGGGCCGAGGCGGCCGACGCCGACAAGTACCGCAGCGTCCCCGCCGCGCCGGCGTCGATGGCGGCCCAGGAAGCGATGCACGGCAAGGTCGTCGCGGCGATGCGCGGCGGCAACACCACGGGCGGTCGAATCGCCGCGTCGGAGGGCCGGCACCGGGCCGGGATCGGAGGCGCGCTGCGGGCCACGGTCTTCGGCGTGAACGACGGGCTGGTCTCGAACTTCTCGCTCGTCATGGGCGTCGCCGGTGGCACCAGCAACCGGTCGATTGTGCTGCTTGCGGGCGTGGCCGGGCTCGTCGCCGGCGCGTTCTCGATGGCATCGGGCGAGTGGGTGTCGGTGCGATCCCAGCAGGAGCTCTACGAGAACGAGCTGCGCATCGAGGAGCAGGAGCTGGCCGCGTTCCCCGACGAGGAGCGCGAGGAGCTCGAGCTGATCTACCAGGCGAAGGGCGTGGACCCGGCGGAGGCCAAGGCTCTCGTCGCCAACATCATGGCCCGGCCCGACGTCGCGCTCGACACGCTGGCGCGCGAGGAGCTCGGCCTCGACCCCCGCACCCTGGCCTCACCGTGGGTCGCGGCGGGCTCGTCGTTCGGCGCGTTCGCGGTGGGCGCGTTCATCCCGATCGTGCCGTTCCTCTTGGGCAGCGGTGTCGCGGCCGTCGTGGTGTCGGCCCTCCTGTCGCTCCTGACGTTGTTCGGGGTGGGCGCCGCGATCTCCGTGTTCACGGGTCGCCACGCCGGCCGGTCCGGCCTGCGGATGGCCGTGATCGGGGCTGTCGTCGCCACTGTGACGTTCCTGATCGGCAAGCTCGTCGGCGTCGGCGTGAGCTAGTCGCATCACTCCTCGCCGAGGTAGAGGAAGCTGTAGCCCTCGTCGCGGAACCGGAGGCCCGCCTCACGCAGCGGCACGTCCCAGTCGCCCCGCACCTCGGGGTTGTTCTCCTCCATGCCGTGGTCGGCCACGAGCAGGAACGCGGTGTCGTCGAACGCGCCGGCCTGCTCGACGGCGGCCAGCACCTCGCCGAGACGGGCGTCGGAGTCGCGGATCGCACCCTCGGCGATCTCCGAGTGCGGCCCCCCGTGGTGGAACGCCGAGTCGGTCAGCGTGAAATTCACCCACATGAACCGCGGCTTGGGGTATTCGACGTCGCGGTAGTGGCCGCTCCACACGCCGGTCGCCTGCTCGACGCACAGATGGTCGACGATCGTCGACCACGAGTAGTCCTTCGACGGCCGCACGAAGCGCTCGGTCGTGTGGGGCAGGCCGTCGGGCGTCTCCGGGATCGGCGGCACGTCGCCCCGCCGGAAGAAGTCGAATGTCGAGTAGTCGGCCCCCGGGTCGGCCGGCTCGTTGATCGACGCGGTGAACACGTCGGGCCACGTGCGGTGCACGGCGTGGTGGATCGACTCGACCCCCGGCGTCAGCGTGTCCATCGCCGTCGGCCACGTCGCCGACGAGTTCGTGATGATCTGACGGCCGCTGCGCCGGTCGTACCAGGCGTTGTTGAGGATGCCGTGGTGCCCGGGGAGCCGGCCCGTGAGTATGGCGGTGTGGTTGGCGAGCGTGACGGTAGGAAGGCCGGCCATCGCGCCGTGCATGTACGAGGTGCCCATCTCGATGAGCCGTGCGACGTTCGGCGCCTCGCCGGAGGCAGCCATCGCGTGCAGCACGTTGGGGTTGGTGCCGTCCCACAGGATCCCGACCACGTGCCGGGGACGACCACCGGCAAGGTCGAGCACGTCGCTCCGGACCTCGCCGTCCTGACCGCGGACGTAGGTACCGTCGTCGTGAGGGGCCAGCCCGAGAAGCTCGCCGACGGTGGGCGCCACGTCGACCAGCCGCCCTGCCCGCGGCACGAGGCCGTCGGCGCGCACGCCCTTGCCGGCGATCACGAACGGCGCCCGCGCCTGCACGACGTCGAGTGAGCCGTGCTCGCCGCGGTGGCCGCCCTGGTCCTCCCAGTTGTGCGCGGCCGAGTGGATCACGCACAGATCGGGCGCGGCCGGGTGGTCGAACAGCTGGGCCGCCTGGTCGAACGCGAACGGGTAGGCGTTCTCGCGCCGCGTCGGGTAGCGGTGCGCACGCTCGACGTCCAGCCCGACGAACTTGCCGGTCGACTGGTCGGCGAAGGGATTGATGCCCTCCTCGGCGAGCGTCTGGTACCCGCCGCCCTCCGTCCGTCGGAACCGCACCGACCCGTCGTGCGAACGGGCCTCGTAGCCTCCGTGGCGAGCCAGGAGGACCATGTCGACGATCGGATCGAGCTCGGCGTCGAGGAGCACCTCGAGCGCACACTCGGCGTCGGCCTCGAGCTCGGGCGGGATCTCGTGGACCGGGACCGCGGAAGTGGGGGGAGCGGTCACGCGATCTGACACTAGCGGTCGAGCCGATTGTCTCGGTGCCGGCAGCGGGGAGTAACCTCGTCGTTCCTGTGCGTACGTACACCCCCAAGCCCGACGAGGTCGAGCGCGCCTGGCATGTGATCGACGCCGACGGCGCCGTGCTCGGCCGCCTCGCGACCGATGTCGCCACCGTGCTGCGCGGGAAGCACAAGCCGACGTGGGCCCCGCACATCGACGTCGGCGACAACGTGGTCGTCGTCAACGCGGCCAAGCTCGCAGTGAGCCCCCGCAAGGCCGAGGACAAGCTCTACTGGCGCCACTCCGGATACCCCGGCGGGATCAAGTCCGAGAGCCTCGAACGGCTGCTCGCGCGGGACCCGGAGAAAGTCGTGCGCCGGGCGGTGAAGGGCATGATGCCGAAGGGCCCGCTGGGCCGGCAGATGCTGCGGAAGCTGCGCGTCTACGCAGGCCCGACGCACCCGCACGCCGCGCAGAAGCCGGTCGAACGCAACATCCGACAGGGACGGTAAGGAACCATGCCGAAGCCGCTCATCCAGACCACCGGCCGCCGCAAGTCGTCGATCGCGCGCGTCCGGCTGCGTCCGGGATCCGGGGTCATCAAGGTCAACGGCTACGCGTTCGAGCGGTACTTCCCGACGATGACGCACCAGGTCGTGGCGACCGAGCCTCTTCGTCTGACCCAGACCGCCGACGTCTACGACGTCGAGGCGTCGCTCGACGGTGGCGGCGTGTCCGGCCAGGCGGGCGCGCTCCGTCTCGGAATCGCCCGCGCCCTGGTCTCCCTCGACGACGAGCTGCGACCGGCGCTCAAGAAGGCGGGCTTGCTCACGCGCGACGCCCGTGAGAAGGAGCGTCGCAAGTACGGGCTCAAGAAGGCCCGCAAGGCCCCGCAGTACTCGAAGCGCTGAGAGGCGCCGCGCGGCGATGACGCTGCGGTTCGGCACCGACGGCATCCGGGGGGTCGCCAACCGCGATCTCACGCCCGAGCTGGTCACCGCGCTCGGCCGCGCCGCGGCGCGCGTGATCGGCGCCGAGCAGCCCTTCGTCGTCGGGCGCGACACGCGCCGCTCGGGACCATTGCTCGAGGCGGCGCTCGCCGCCGGACTGTGCAGCGAGGGATGCGACGTCCTCCGTCTGGGCGTGCTGCCGACGCCGGGCGTCGCATACTTCGGTCAGCTGTTCGGCGCTTCCGGGGCCGTGGTCTCGGCCAGCCACAACCCGTATCCCGACAACGGCGTGAAGCTGTTCGCGCCCGGCGGCCGCAAGATCGCCGACGGTCCGGAGGAGCAGATCGAGGGTGAGCTGCGCCGGCTCGTCGACGCCGGGGTCGCAGCTCTGACGGGAGCGGGGCCGGAGGGGGCCGCCGTGGGCGCGGTCCGCGACCGGATGGGCGCCCCCGCCGACTACATCGCCCACGTCGTCGCCGCCCTCTCCGGGCGCCGTCTCGACGGCGTGGCCGTCGTGGTCGATTGCGGGAACGGCGCGGCGTTCGAGGTTGCACCGTGGGCGCTCCGGGTGGCGGGCGCGACCGTGCGGGTGCTCAACGCCGAGCCCGACGGCACCAACATCAACGCCGGGTGTGGGTCGACCGACCCGACTCAGGTGCGAGCCGCGGTCGTCGAAGCCGGCGCCGCCGCGGGCCTGGCGTTCGACGGTGACGCCGATCGGGTGATCGCGATCGACGAGCGCGGCAACATCGTCGACGGCGACCAGATGCTGGCGATCATCGCCCTCGATCTGCATGAACGCGGCGAGCTGCGCGGCGATGCCGTCGTGGCGACCGTGATGTCGAACCTCGGGCTACGGCGCGCGCTCGAAGCGCACGGCATCGACATGGTCGAGACACCGGTGGGCGACCGCAACGTGCTCGCCGCCCTCGAGGAGCGCAGCTTGTGCCTCGGTGGCGAACAATCGGGCCACATCATCGTCTCCGACCTCGCGACCACCGGTGACGGCACGCTCACCGGTCTGCTGCTGCTCGACGTGATGGCGCGGACGGGCCGGCCGCTTTCGGAGCTCGCCGCCGTCGTCGACCGCCTCCCGCAAGTGCAGCGCAGCGTGCATGTTCACGACCGCGACGGGCTGCAGCACGACGAGTCGTTACGCGCCGAGCTGCAGTCGGTCGAGCACGAGCTCGGCGGGGACGGGCGCGTGTTGGTGCGGCCGTCGGGCACGGAGCCCGTGGTGCGGGTGATGGTAGAGGCGCCGACGGCGGAGCAGGCGGAGACGGCGGCGACGCGTCTCGCCGCCGCCGTCGAACGCGCCTGCAGTCCTACGGGTGAACCTGCTAGCTGAAGAAGTCGTCGAAGGCGGCCTGGTCGCCGTGCTCCTCGTCCAGCCGTGAGATCTTCCCCCCTGCGAACGTGAACGTGAGCGTCTCGTCGCGGTCGTAGCTCTTGCCCTCGCGTTGCGCGCTGAGCCTGTGAACTGCAACGACCGTGTCGGCGCCTTTGGCCGTCGCGGTCTGGAGCTCGGCCTTCAGCGTTCCCCCCGTGAGGTCGAACAACGTGGCGTAATAGCCCAGCACGCTGTCGACGCCCTTGTGGTCCCCCGAGACCTTGTTCTTCCCCGGGACGCTCTGGATCACGTCCGGCTGCATGATCGACCGGAGGGTGTCCATGTCGCCCCGCCCGAATGCCTCGTAGCCCTGCCGAACGGTGTCTTCGTTGCTCACACCGACTCCTTTTTCCTCTGCGGTCCTGTTGCCAATAGTTCGTAGCCCGGTTCCCCGTGGACCACTGCCCTAACCTGGTGGGCCTATGTGCGGCATCGTGGCCGTCCTGCGGCGGTCGAGCGGCCGGATGCCGCCCGGCGGCGCCCACCTCCTCTCCGAGCTCGAAGGCGCTGCCTCGGACCTCAGCGCGAGCGGCGAGCCCGACGGGGCCGCGCTGACGCAGGCGGCCGAACGGGTCGAGGCGGTCGACGTGCTGCTACGGGGCGCGCCCGGTGTTCGGGCCTTGCTCGCCGACCGTTCGCTGGCGGTCGGGGTCGAGCACCACACGGAACAGCTCCACCTGGCCGCCGAGCGCGTCGAAGC
>JALZAA010000319.1 GCA_030948625.1 Actinomycetota bacterium | reverse complement strand
TCCTCACGGTGCTCGATAGGCATTTCGGACGCGAACTTCGGCCTGAGCTTACGGAACGAAAACCCCCTCGTCCATGAAGAGCGTCGCATCGGCCGACCCGGCGACGCCGCTCGCGCCGCCGTCGAAGACCTTGACCTGGCCGAGCTGCCAGATCGCTCGGCTGCCCGCGACCTGTACTACACCGGGCACGACTGCGTTGGCGCTCGTCGAGATGCTGCAGGTCGAGCCGATCGTCGGGTCTGCCGCCGTAGCCGCGCAAGGAACCGTCACGGGGAAGGAGGTGTCGCTCACGGTCCCCGCCTCGTTCGTGCTCGGGCCGTTCAGTTCGTCGGTAAGCCGAAGCACGCTCGTCGCTTGTAACTGGCCCGTGTAGTCGGGGCCGGCGGCGGCGTTCGCGCTTCCGCAGGTCGTGTTTACCGGAAGCTGGCAGCGCACGTCGGTCGTGCTGACGTCGATCAGCACGTCGTTTGGCGTCGGCGGGGTGTTGATCTTGACCCTGTGGAGCACCGAGCCGATCGCGCCCGCGCCAGCGCCGTTCGCATCGGGGGTGCCCACGGTCAGGAAGCCCGATGCCTGCACGGGCGGGTTGCAGGAGGGGTGCGAGAGCGGAGCACCGTGGGTGTCGTTCCCAGGTGACACGCAGGGTTTGAAGGCGGGGACGAGCGAGGCCCGCGCGGGGGTCGCGCCCTTCGGGCGCGCGTAGGTCGCGGGCCCGAAGTCGCGCGCGAGCGCGTAGCCGGGCGGGAGGACCTTCGCGACGGGAGCCTGGACCACGCCGCCGAGGGAGCCCGGCGCCTCGAGCACCGGCAGCCGCAGCTCGAGGTTCGAGATGGTCACGTTCGCCTGACCGTTCGACACGCGGCCGTATGACGGGTTGTCGTTCGGCAGCAGCTCAAGCTTGACGACGTGCCCGGCGGCGAACTTGTAGCCGTTCGGGTGAAGCTGGAACACCTGGTGGACTGCGGAGCCGTTGATTGCCGGCCGCCAGAGGCCCCGCGCCACGAGAGTCTGGTTGCTGGTCCCGGGATCGACGTCGAGCAGGCGCGCCGCGATCTGCGAGTTGGAGCCGGGTGACGTGATGTCGGCAACGACCGTGGGAGAGCCCATGAGCGTGTAGCCACCGGCCGGCACGGCCGCGCTCCGGTACGTCGCGGTGCCGGCGCTGTCGGCCGAGGACGTCGTCTGGCAAGCGCCGCCGCCCGAGATCGGGTCGAACTGGACCGCGACCGTGAAGTCGCCGCCGCTGGGCAAGATCGTCTTCGAGGCCGGGTCGTTGAGCCGCACCTCACCCGGCGCAAGGGCGGCCCAGTTGGCCGCCGAGTAGGGACCGCCGGATGCAGCCGTGGTCGGACAGGTCTGGGTGAGAGTCTCGACTCCAAGGAACGGCAGGCCGCCCGTGCCCTTCACGAAATAGTCCATCCAAGCCTGCTCGCGCGTCGTGAGCACGGCTTGGTCGGCGGCCTTGTTCTGGCCACGCGGGTGCCCGAAGCTCATGAAGAAGAGCGAGATCGCCGCGTCGGTGTGCTCCGTACGGGTTCTGTTGTAGAAGCGGATCGCCTCGTCGGGCGGGAAGAGGTCGTCGGTCCAGCCGTTCGAGATCAGCAGTGGCGCGGGCGTCTCGGAATGGTCGATGTAGTACGACGAGTGGTGGGTGGTGATCTCGTTCCGGATCGCCGCCGAGGCCGGCAGCGGGTTCCCCGAGGCGTCGTCGTACGGCTCGCCGTTGTTCATCGTCGTGTGCCAGTTCCGAAGGTCGGCGCTCGGGTCTGCGCCCGCCGGCGCATAGAAGAACGAGAGGCCGGAGTTGTAGAGCGCGTTCTCGAACGACTCCTTCAACACTCCGCTGCGTCCCGTGTAGGGCGCATCCGCCACGTAGTCGAGCGTGGTGCCGTTCGGGGTGAGCGACGCGGCGAGATCGGTCCACGGGATCTCGGGCGTCGCCGCGGCAATCCGCATCGGCGTCCCGAGCGGGCTCGTCCATGGCACCAGCGAGCCGCCGGGGAGCATCTTGCGGTCCTTCAACGCGGCGAGCGCCATCGACAGGCCCCCGCCGTACGAGCCGCCGATCGCACCGATCTGGGTGGCCGAAGTGCGGCCCTCGTCCGCAAGCAGCCCCGCCAGATCTTGCGCGTCACGGACCTCGTAGCGGCTGTCGAGGAGCCGCACATAGCCGTTGGCGCAACCGGTCGAGTCCGCAGAGCGAGCGGCAGACGTGCCGCACGATTCGCCGAAGCCGCGCGTCGTCATGCTCAACGTGGCGTAGCCCTTGTTGAGCCAGGGTTGCATGCTCGCGAGTGAGATCTTCGAGCCGGCGTAGCCGTGGAACATCATGATCAGCGGGTACGGGCCGTCCGGCCCGGAGACGGGCGCCGGCGGGAACGCGACGCGCACGTCGATCGGCACACCGTCGAAGGTCTTGATCGTGGAGCGTGCCTGCGCTGGGCTGAATGTGGTCTGATCGCACAGCCGAACACCGCCGCCCTGCGTGACGCAGGGGATCGGCGTCGCCGTGTTCGAGAACACACTGGTGATCGCGGCCTGGGCCGGTGGCGCGAACGCCAGGAACGTGAA
>JALZAA010000317.1 GCA_030948625.1 Actinomycetota bacterium | reverse complement strand
TGTCACTGAGGAGCTTTCGCTTAGTACGGATGCCTGTCCGACTTGCTCGTCCAGGTCTTGTACGCCTCGGCGCCGAGGTCGGGACGGAGCTGCTCGATCTTGATTCGCCGTTGGTCCATCGGCTTGGTGAAATCCTCGTACTGGAACGCGTCGTCGAATCCGATCGAACGGGTGGCGTCGAGGTCGCTGGCGAAGTGCACTGCATCGATGCGTGCCCAATAGATGGCGCTCATGCACATGGGACAGGGTGCCCCGCTGATGTAGATCTCCATCCCCATCAGCATCTTTGCCCGTTCCTCGACCAGGTCCGCCGACCCCGCAGGGCGAGGAACGAGCTCCAACTGGGACTCGTTCTGATGATCCTTCGCGATGGAAGGGCCCTCGGCGTTCATCACTGCGCACGCCTTCCGAAGCGTTTCGATCTCCGCGTGTGCGGTGACATCGCCGGTCAGCAGCACCCGGTTCTGGCCCCGTGCGACGATCTCGCCGTCCTTGGCGATGACGGCGCCGAACGGGCCGCCCCAGTCGTTGTCGACGGACTCTTTGGCCAGCCGGCACGCCTCGGCCATCAGCTCATCCGGTGTCATGTCCCTGCCCTCTCTATTGCTTTCCGATCAAGTGCGCCGGACCCTAACAACTCGGCGCGCGACTTACTAGGGTCTTCGGCACCTTCTAGAACGAGCTTGAGAGGGAAGGGCAGGCATGAGCGATGTCGTTACAGACACTTCCAAGGCCCTGGTCGCAGCACAGGGCGACGCGGTAGCGCTTCCCGGCGAAGACCCGTACCAGGAGGCGTTGGCGACGATCTTCTTCTCGGACGCGGCCATGCGTCGTCCTTCATGCGTCGTTCAACCACGGACAACCGAGGACGTCGCCGCCGCGATGCGCATCTCCTCCGAGCACGGGTCACAGGTGACGGTTCGCGGAGGCGGCCTTAGCTCGCTGTGCACGGCTGACGACGCGGTCCTCATTGATCTCTCTGCGCATCTCGATACCGCAGCAGTAGCGGGAGATCGCGTGCGAGCAGGTGGTGGCGCCAAGGTCGGCACCATTCTCGAGGCCCTGGCACCGATGTCGCGGGTCATCCCCGTCGGTGTGGTTTCGCTGGCGGGCATGGGGCTCGCGACCCGTGGCGGGCTCGGCTACCTCACGCGCAGCCGGGGGCCCACGATCGACTCGCTCGACGAGGTCGAGCTCGTCCTGCCCGGCGGCGACACCCTGCGCCTCTCCAATGCCAGCACCGGCGACGAAGCCGACCTGTGGTGGGCCGTCCGCGGCTGTGCCCCTCATTTCGGGGTGGTCACGTCGGCGACGTTCCGATCGCATGCGCTGGGGCCCGTCTTCGCGCACCGCGCCATCTTCGACCTCGACGCACTGAGCGCGTTCTTCGAGGTCGCCCCGTCGCTGCCGGCCGACACGTCGTTGTCGGCGGTGTTGGGCCCGCCCGTCGGGTCCTCGGAACCGGTCCTCTTCACCTACCTCGTCTACGCCGCTGACGACGAAGCCGGGATGGACCGTGCTGCGGGGTATGTGCGCGAGGTCGCGACGCGTGCGAGCACATCCCCGCTCCTCGAGCTGGCCGGCACGTATCGGTACCTCGACGGCCTGCCGCCGATGTCGGTTCCGGGTCTCGACGGCACCGAACCGGGTGGCCCGCAACCGCCGGTACCCGGCGAGCCCCGTGCCTTCATGTACAGCAAGTGCCGATTCGGCCCCGCCACGCTCGGCGCCGGCGCGGCCGAGGCCGTCGCCGAACGTATCCGCGTGGCACCGACGTCGTTCTGTCGCATCGACTTCCAGCACACCGGCGGCGCGCTGGGCGCGGTCGCCGACGACGCCACCGCGTTCTGGGGCCGCGATTCCGAATGGAACATCCCGTGGAACTCGCTCTGGACCGAATCCGAGGGTGATCGAGAGTCGTGCGTCAGCTGGGCGAGAGAGACGGCGGACGCCCTGGATCCGTTCGCTCCGGGCGTGTACAGCGTCGAGCTGCGGCCCGGTTTTCCGGAGACGCGTGCCGAAGTCGACGCCGCGTTCGGCGGCAACCTTCCGAGGTTGCGTGCGCTCAAGAGCACATGGGACCCGAACAACGTGATGGGGAGCTACTACCCGCTGTAACAGCAAGAATGGGCGCCATGAGCACTCCGCCCGGAATAGACCGGGCGGCTCCGGTGATCGGGCATCACGGGCATCCACGAGTGGACCTTCCGAGACATGACACAGGGTGTGCTCGTCGCCACGAACGAGTCGTTCGGGGGCGTGCCGGTCGACGCCGACCCGTCGACGATGCAATCCATGCTCGACACCTCGTTGGTGTCGTGGCTCCTTCACCTCAAGGCGGCGGCAGAGTCGAGGGCGTGACCGCGGGCTGACCGATGCCCTAGTTTCGATGGCGTGCCCATGCCGGAGGGGATCGGCGTCGTCGACTTGATGATCGGGTTCCCGCACCGCGACCGCAGGGCGGTCTACGACTACCTGCGGGAAGGCGCCAAAGATGCCGAGTCGAAGGACATGACGTTCCTCGCCGAGTACATGTTCACGGACGTGCCCGACGAGGTCGACGAGGACAGAGATCCGGTCGACGTGACGATCGCCGAGATGGACCGGTTCGGCGTCGACGTCGGGCTTGTCGGTCTCACACGGCTGACGCTCGAAGCGCGTGACCGGTACCCCGGTCGCTTCCAGCTCTCGCTCGAGGTCAACCCGAACGACGTGATGGAGTCGATCCGCGCCATCCGCCGGGCGAAAGAGGAGCAGGACCTCGCGGCAGTGACGTTCTTCCCGGCCGGATGTCTGCCCCAAGTGCCGGTCGACGACCCGAAGGCGTACGCCGTGTACGCGACATGCGTCGAGCTCGACATCCCGATCGTCGTCAACGCCGGCATCGCCGGGCCGCGGTTCCCGTCGGCGTGCCAGCACGT
>JALZAA010000305.1 GCA_030948625.1 Actinomycetota bacterium | reverse complement strand
CGGTTCGACGGCATCTTCAAGCGGCTGCGCGGCCGCGGCCGGCTGAGCGACAGCGACGTCGACGAGGTCGCCCGCGAGATCCGCGTCGCGCTGCTCGAAGCCGACGTCAACGTCACGGTCGTCAAGTCGTTCATCGCCCGGGTGAAGGAGCGCGCCCGCGGCGCCGAGGTGGCGAAGAGCCTGAGCCCGGCGCAGCAGGTCATCAAGATCGTCCACGAGGAGCTCGTGACGACGCTCGGCGGCGAGACCCGCAAGCTCGAGATGAGCTCGAAGCCCCCGACCGTGGTGATGCTGGCGGGGCTGCAGGGATCGGGGAAGACCACCGCCGCCGCCAAGCTCGCGCGCCAACTGAAGTCTGACGGGCGCAAGCCGCTCCTCGTCGCCGCCGACCTGCAGCGTCCTGCGGCGGTCGAGCAGCTGCGCGTCCTCGGCGAGCGCATCGACGTGCCCGTCTTCTCCGAGCCGACGAACCCGGTGAAAGTCGCGCGGGCGGGGATCAAGGAAGCCGACCGCCTCGGCTGCAACGTCGTGATCCTCGACACGGCCGGACGGTTGCAGATCGACGCCGATCTGATGGGCGAGCTGCGCCGGGTGCGAGACAAGGTCGGGCCGCACGACACGCTGCTCGTGGTGGACGCGATGACGGGCCAGGAGGCCGTCAACGTGGCCGAGGCGTTCGACGACGCCGTCGGGCTCGACGGCGTCATCCTCACGAAGATCGACGGCGACGCTCGCGGCGGTGCCGCGCTGTCCGTGAAGGAGGTCGTGGGCAAGCCAATCCTGTTCGCCGGGACGGGCGAAAAGCTCGACGACTTCGAGCCGTTCCATCCCGATCGCATGGCGAGCCGCATCCTCGGCATGGGCGACATGCTCACGCTCATCGAGAAGGCCGAAGCCGCGTTCGAGGAGGACGAAGCGGTGAAGGCCGAAGAGAAGCTTCGCAAGGGTCAGTTCACGCTCGAGGACTTTCTCGACCAGATGCAGCAGGTGCGAAAGATGGGGCCGCTGCAGAACCTCGTCGGCATGCTCCCGGGGCTGCCGAAGGAAGCGCGGCAGGCGCAGGTCGACGAGTCGCAGCTCGGACGCATCGAGGCGATCATCCGCTCGATGACCCCCGACGAGCGGCGCAACCCGACCCTGATCAAGGGGTCGCGCCGGCTCCGGATCGCACGCGGCAGCGGGACGAGCACCGCAGATGTCAACGGGATGCTCAAGCAGTTCAAGATGGTGCAGCAGATGATGCGGTCCGTGGCCAAGGGCAAGATGCCCCGCCTCCCGGTCCCCGGCCGCTGACTGAGTACGCTTGTGCGTTCCGCGGGCGCTTCCTTCGCCCGCACCCCGCACTCGAGAGGAAACCAGCGAACGTGTCCGTGAAGATCCGCCTTATGCGGATGGGAAAGAAGAAGCAGCCCACCTACCGTGTCGTCGTCGCCGACGCCCGTTCCCCCCGCGACGGTGGCTTCATCGAGATCATCGGTCACTACGGCCCCCGCCAGGACCCGTCGATCATCAACATCGACGAGGAGAAGGCGCTGTCGTGGCTGCGGAAGGGCGCCCAGCCGACCGAGCAGGTACAGAAGCTGCTCGCGGTCACGGGCGTCTGGGGGCAGTTCGAATCCGAGCGGGGCGGACGGGTCGACACGAAGCTTGCCCGTCGCCGGCTCGGCGACCCCAAGGCGCAAGCCAAGAAGGCGAAGCAGCAGGCTGCCCCCACCGAGGCGGAGCCCGCGCCGGCAGACGAGGCCGCGGCGGACGAGTCGAGCGCGAAGGAGTCGGGCGATGAGTGACGACAGCGTGAACGAGCGCGACGACGCCAGTGACGACTTCGACGACGAGTACGAGGACGACGACGAGTTCGACGATGAGGACGCCGACGAGATCGCGCCGGAAGGCAACCGCATCATCGGGGCGCGGGCGCGGGCGGTCGTCGAGCACGTGACGCACAATGTGGCCGAGGAGCCCGAGGCCGTCGAGATCGACGTGAGCGAACGGCGCGACGAGGTGCAGCTGCTCGTGCACGCCAGTCCGAGCGACATGGGGCGGCTCATCGGCAAGCGCGGCCGGGTGATCCAGGCGCTGCGACAGGTGGTCCGGGCCGCCGGCGCGTCCGAGGGCGTCAAGGCCAACGTCGACGTCGTGGAGTAGTCGCGTCGTGGCGGCCGCTGGGCTCGAGCTGGGCTCGATCGGCCGCCCGCACGGCGTGCACGGTGAGGTCACCGTCATGCTGCGCACCGACCGACCGGAGCGCACCGAGCCGGGTGCCGTCCTCTACGCCGACGATCGCGAGCTCGTGGTCGAGAGCGCGCGCCCGCACCAGGGCCGGTGGCTCATCCGCTTCGAAGG
>JALZAA010000292.1 GCA_030948625.1 Actinomycetota bacterium | reverse complement strand
CCGCGAAGCGCGCCGATGAGCTCGTCGAGCTCGCCGTCGGCGAGACCGAGCGACGTCGGGTGCGCGACCGCGCACACGCCACCCGACGCGTGCGTGAGCTCGATGGCTTCTTCCGGCGCCAGGCGATCACGCTCGAAGTACGCCGGTCGACCCTTGGCCAGCCAAGTGTCGAACGCCTCCTGGATCGACGACACGTACCGCTCCTCCATGAGCACGCGCGCGATGTGCGGGCGTCCGACTGATCCAGGACCCGCGTGCGCCTGCACCGCCTCGACGGTGATCGGAATGCCGTGCGCGTTCAAGGCTTCGACGATCTGCACGTTGCGTTCGTTGCGCGCCGCCTGTAGCGCGCGCAGCCGGTCCTGGAGCTCGCCGTCGGCGTCGTCGACGAAGAACACGAGCAGATGCATGCTGCCCGGCGCCCTTCCTGCCAGATCACACGAGATCTCGCACCCCGGTACGAGCCGAACGCCGGCGGAGCCCGCCGCCGAGCGCGCCTCGGGCAGGTGCTCGAGCGTGTCGTGGTCCGTGAGCGCCAGCGCCGACACCCCGGCGTCGGCCGCCAGCTCGACGACCCGCGCCGGCGGATCCGTGCCGTCAGAGATCGTCGAGTGGCTGTGGAGATCGATCACGAGCGCGCCTTTGCCGCCTCCGGCCGCGGCGCCGGCCCGGTGAGCCCGACGCGCTCGAGGTAGTCGACGACCTGCGCCGCCGATGCCTTGGCGTCGCGGTTGGCCGTGACCAGCCACACCTCGGGTGCCGGCGGCGGCTCGTACGGGTCGGAGACGCCCGTGAACTCGGAGATCTCCCCGGCCCGCGCCTTCGAGTAGAGCCCCTTCACGTCGCGTTCCTCGCACACATCGAGCGGGGTGTCGACGAAGACCTCGACGAAGTGCTCGATCTGCCCCCGCACCTCGTCGCGCACCGCCCGGTAGGGCGAGATGGCGGCCGTCACGGCCACGACGCCGTTCCGGGCGAGGAGCGCCGCCACCCAGCCGATGCGGCGGATGTTGGTGTCGCGATCCGCCTTCGAGTACCCGAGCCCGGCGGACAGGTTCTCCCGGACCTCGTCGCCGTCCAGGAGCTCCACCCGGTGCCCTCGGCGAAGTAGCTCGTCGACCACCACCGCCGCGATCGTGCTCTTGCCCGATCCCGACAGGCCGGTGAACCACAAGCAGAAGCCGCTGTCCGCCGTCGCCACGAAGCGAAGTTACCGGAGGGCGTGAATCCGTACGCGATACTTGGGGGGCGATGGAGGAGCGCCCCGGCCACGCGTGCGGCGTCTTTGGTGTGTATGCCCCCGGGCAACCGGTGGCCCACCTCGCGTACCTGGGTCTCTTCGCCCTCCAGCACCGGGGCCAGGAGTCGGCCGGTATCGCCGTCAGCGACGGCGAGACGATCACGGTCGTCAAGGACATGGGCCTCGTGACCCAGGTGTTCGACGAGCGCCGCCTTGCCCCTCTCGAAGGCCACCTCGCCATCGGCCACAACCGCTATTCGACGACGGGCTCGAGCAGCTGGCGCAACGCCCAGCCGGTCTACCGGTCGGTAGGAGACGCCGGCTTCGCCCTCGGTCACAACGGCAACCTCACGAACACGGTGAAGCTCGCCCAGGGCGTCGGGATGCTCCCGGGGATGACCGCGTCCGAGCACGAGCTCGACTCCACCACCGACTCGGCGCTCGTGGCCGAGCTCGTAGCCCAGGAGTGGTCGCCGCTGCCCCGCTCCGACGGGCGTGACCTCGAGGTCGCACTGGAGCGGGTGCTCCCGCGCCTGGAGGGCGGCTTCTCGTTCGTGCTCATGGACGACGCCCGCCTCATCGGCGTGCGAGACCCGCACGGCTTCTGGCCGCTCGCCCTCGGCAAGATCGCGGGTGGATGGATCCTGGCCAGCGAGAGCGCGGCGCTCGACATCGTCGGCGCCCACTACGTCCGCGACGTCGAGCCCGGCGAGATGGTCGTCATCGACGCGTCCGGCGTGCGCAGCCACCACTTCGCCGAGCCGACCCCGAAGCTCTGCCTGTTCGAGTTCGTCTACTTCTCGCGTCCCGACACGAAGCTGTACGGCCAGAGCGTTCACGCAGCGCGGCAGCGCATGGGGGAGGAGCTCGCGCGCCAGGCGCCGGTCAACGCCGACATGGTCATGCCCGTGCCGGAGTCGGGCATCCCCGCGGCCCAGGGCTTCGCCCGCGCGTCGGGTATCCCGTACGGCGACGGTGTGGTCAAGAACCGGTACATCGGCCGCACGTTCATCGCGCCGACCCCGGAGACGCGCGCCGCGGGCGTCCGCCTCAAGCTCAATCCGATCCGGGAGAACATCGAGGGCAAGCGGCTGGTCGTCGTGGACGACTCGATCGTGCGCGGCACCACCCAGCTGACGCTGACGCGCATGCTGCGCGAGGCGGGTGCCAAAGAGGTGCACCTGCGCGTGACCTCGCCGCCGTACCGGTGGCCGTGCTTCTACGGCATGGACACCGGTCGCCGGCCCGAGCTCGTGGCCGCCGACCTCGAGGTGGGCGAGATCCGCGAGTACCTCGGCGTCGACTCTCTTGCCTACCTCGAGCTGGACCGTCTGATCACCGCGACAGGCTCGAGCCCGCAGTCGTTCTGCACCGCGTGCCTCAGCGGCGAGTACCCCGTGCCGGTGCCCGAGGCCGACACGAAGCTCGCCCTCGAGGAGCCCGCGCCCACCCGCGCCCCCGAGCCTGTGCCGGAACCGGCCACCCGCACCGAGCCGTGACCCGGCGCGACCGGGAGCCCGAGTCGCTCACCTACGTCGACGCGGGCGTCGACACCGCCGCCGGCGAGAAGGCGGTCGAGCGCATCAAAGAGCACGTCCGCTCCACGTTCCGGCCCGAGGTGATCGGCGACATCGGCGGCTTCGGCGGGTTGTTCGCCTTCACAGGCGACCGCGGGAGCGAGCCCGTGTTGGTCGCGTCGACCGACGGGGTGGGCACCAAGTCGGTCGTGGCGCAGCTGGCG
>JALZAA010000287.1 GCA_030948625.1 Actinomycetota bacterium | reverse complement strand
CACCGCGCTCTCACCCCGCGCCATCTGCGCCGCGGAGCGGTCACGCAGGGAGCGGTACCGGGGCTCGCGCTCCTTCCACCACGCCAGCAGCGGCGTGGCCACGAAGATGGACGAGTACGCGCCGGTCAGGAGGCCGACGAACAGCGCCAGCGCGAAGTCACGGAGCGCAACCGCACCGAACAGACCGGCCCCGACGAAGAGCAACGAGGCCACGGGGAGGACGGCGACGAACGACGTGCTGATGGACCGCATCAGCACCTGGTTCATCGAGCGGTTCACCATGAGCGAGTACGAGTCGCCGCGCACGGTGCCGAGGGTCGCGACGTTCTCCTTGACCTTGTCGAACACCACCACCGTGTCGTAGAGAGAGAACCCGAGGATCGTCAGGAACGCGACGACGGTCGCCGGAGTCACTTCGAACCCCGTGATCGCGTAGACGCCGACGGTGACGATGATGTCGTGAACGACGGCCGCGATCGCGGCGGCCGCCATCTTCCATTCGAACCGGAACGCCAGATACGCCGCGACGACGAAGAAGAACACGACGAGCGCTTTGATCGCGTTGTTGCGCACCTGATCACCGAACGTCGGACCGACGGTGTCGACGCTCACCTCTCCCCTGGTCACGCCTCCGTAGTTGGCGAGCGCGTCGCTCACCTTCTGCTCATCCGCGGGCTTGATGGTCTTCGACTGGACCCGCACGGAGGGACCGGAGTCGCCCTGAAGCACCAGGACCTTCGCGTCACCCAGGCCGAGCGGCTGCACGACGTTGCGCACGTCGGCGACCGACGCCGACTTGCCCTTCACGGGAACCTGCCAGGACGTGCCGCCCTCGAAGTCGATACCGAGGTTGAGGCCGCGCGTGAAGATCGCAATGAGACCGATCAGGATGACGGTTCCCGAGAGGATCGCCCAGCGCCACGGGCGCCCGGTGAAGTCGAAGTTCGTGCGCTCGTGGTAGAAGTCGGCCGGGGTGTGCCGCCGCCCGTCGGGCCGCGGGCTCATGCCGTCACTTCCTTGGCGTCGAGTCCCGATGCGATCCCGACGTAGGGCACGCGCACCAGGGCGCGCCGTCGCGAGAGCAGCACCACGAGCGGGTGCATGAAGAAGTACGCGACGAGAAGGTCGAGGACCGTCGACAGCCCGAGGAAGAACGCGAAGCCCTTCACCGACCCCGACGCCAGGATGTACAGGACAGCGGCGCCGATCAGGGAGACGAGGTCGGCGGCCAGGATCGTGCGGAAGGCGCGTGTGAAGCCGCGATCGACAGATGAACGGACCGATTTCCCGGAGCGCACTTCGTCTTTGAGACGTTCGAAGTACACGACATACGAGTCGACCGTGACACCGACCGAGACGATGAGGCCCGTGACTCCGGCGAGCGTCAGCGTGAGATTGAAGGACGACGTGCTCAGGTACGCGACCAGCACGAACGTGGCCGCCGCGCTCAACGCAGTGCCGAGAATCACGACGACGCCCAGCAGCCGGTAGTACAGCAACATGTAGAGCGCGACGAGCGACAGCCCGACGATGCCGGCCGCGATGCCCGACCTGAGCTGGTCGCTTCCGAGCGTGGGTGAGACGCTCTGCACCGTCTGCTGCTTCTCGTCGAACCGGACCGGCAGCGCGCCGTACTTGAGCACGCTGGCGAGGTCTTCGGCGTCGCCCTGGGAGAAGTTCCCGGTGATCTGGACGTCACCGGGGAAGTTCGGCTCCCGGAAGGCAGGCGCCGACTGCACCACGCCGTCGAGGACGATCGCGACGCTGTTCTGCGGCGGCTGCTTCTGGAACGAGTCCTGCGCGAGCTTGTTGAACTTGTCGTGGCCCGAGCCCTTCAGCGAGAGCGTCACGCCGTAGCCCTGCCCCTGGAGGAACTCGGACTTCGCTCCCGACGTCTCCTTGCCGGTGAGCGCGGCGGGGCCGAGCAGGTACCGGATCGGCTGCTTCGCCTGCTGCCGGCCCGGGAAGACGACACAGGCCTCGGCCTTGTCGTCTGCGGGATTTGTGTTCGGGACGGACTGGAGACCTTGGATCGCGGTGGCGTCGCACGAGGCGATCGCGGCCTTGGTCGCGTCGTCGACCGGCGCTTGCGCCTGCTGCGGCGTCGCGGGTGGCAACTCGGCGAACACGGGGCGGAAGCGCAGCTCGGCCGTCCGGCCGACGAGGCGCCGGGCCTTGTCGCGGTCCTTGACGCCGGGGAGGTTGATGACGATGTTGTTGCCTTCGCGCGTCACCTCGGCGTCGGACACGCCGAGTCCGTTCACGCGCCGTTCGATGATGTTCTTGGCGGTGTCGAGCGACGACGAGCTGGGGTTCCCGGCCGGGAACAGCCGCACCGAGATGCCGCCCTGGAGGTCGAGGCCGAGCACGGGCTCGTTCCCGACGAACAGCGTGGCGAGCAGCGCGATCAGCACGATGCCGACGCTCCCGACGAGGAATACGACGTGGCGGCGCACGCTCAACTCTCGGGGCGGTCGTCGCCCGTCTCGTCGATGGTGTCGTCGGCCGGCTCGTCGGCCGGGCCGACGCGCTGTGCGATCGCGCCCCGGGCCACGCGCAGGACGACGCCCGGCGCCACCTCGAGCTCGACCGCCTCGTCGTCGAGGCTCTGGATCGTTCCGTAGATCCCGCCGGACGTGACGACCTCGTCGCCGGTCCGCAGCGTGGCGACCAGCGCCCGGTGGGCGGCCATCTGCCTACGCTGCGGCCGCACGATCAGCAGCAGGAACGCGACGACGAGAATGCCGAGATAGAGAAGAGCGATCATCCGTGTGTTGGTTGGCGGGTGGGCCCGAACCGAAGAGCGATGGTACTGGAAGCACCTTCGCCGATCGGGGCGCGCGCCTGCGGCCGCTCGCCCGAAATCAGGGCTCGAACAGGCTCGGGCCGGTCATCTGAACGGGCGCGTCGAGCCCGAGGTGCGCATATGCGGGCGCCGTTGCCACCCGGCCGCGCGGGGTCCTCTGGAGCAGCCCTTCTTTGAGCAGGTAGGGCTCGTAGACGTCCTCCACCGTCTCGGGCTCTTCGCTGACGGCGACGGCAAGGGTGCTGAGCCCGACCGGCTGACCGGCGAACGTCCGGCACAGCGCCGTCAGGATCGAGCGGTCGACCTTGTCGAGGCCCCGCTCGTCGACCTCGAAGAGTGCGAGCGCCTCCCGGGCGGTCGCCGCACTCACGGTGCCGTCACCGCGCACTTCGGCGAAGTCGCGTACGCGCTTGAGCAGCCGGTTGGCGACGCGGGGCGTGCCCCGTGCCCGCCCGGCGATCTCGCGAGCGCCTTCGGGCACGAGCGGGACGCCGAGGATGCCGGCGGTGCGCTCCAGGATCGTCACGAGATCCTCGAGCTCGTAGTAGTCGAGGCGGGCGACGAGGCCGAACCGGTCGCGCAATGGGCCGGTGATGAGCCCCGTACGCGTGGTGGCACCCACGAGCGTGAAGCGCGGGAGCTCGAGGCGAATCGAACGCGCCGACGGCCCCTTGCCGATCACGATGTCGAGCTGGAAGTCCTCCATGGCGGGGTACAGGACCTCTTCGACCGCGCGTGGAAGACGATGCACCTCGTCGATGAAGAGGACGTCGCAGTCGTCGAGATTGGTGAGGATGGCGGCGAGATCGCCGGCGCGCTCGAGCGCCGGACCGCTTGTAATGCGCAGCGCGACACCGAGCTCGGCGGCCACGATGCCGGACAGCGACGTCTTCCCCGTCCCGGGCGGGCCCGCGAAGAGGAGGTGGTCGACGGCTTGCCCGCGCTGCTTCGCCGCACCGAGGAGGATCTCCAGGTGCTCCTTGAGGCGCTCCTGACCGACGAACTCGTCCAGGCGACGCGGCCGGAGCGTGGTCTCCTCGGCCCGCTCGACCGGGTCTGCGGCCGGGCTCAGCAGCTCCGGGCTAGACACGGGTCACCGCCAGCAGCTTGAGGGCGTCACGCAACAGCTCCTCGACGGGCCCGTCGTCGGGAAGCTGCGACAGCACGTCGCGGACCTCGTCGGGCTGGTAGCCGAGCCCCGCGAGCGCGGTGCGCACCTCGGCGCGCGCCGACGTCGACGCGCCGGCGCCGTCGGTTTCGAGGCTCGGCGCCTCGAGCCGCGCCTTCAGCTCGACCAGAAGGCGCTGCGCGGTGCGCTTGCCGACCCCGGGCACCAGCGTGAGCGCATCGAGATCGTCGTCGGCGAGCACCCGGCGCAGCATGCTCGGCGAGTGCACCGACTGGATGGCCAGCGCGAGCTTCGGTCCCACGCCACTCGATCCGATCAAGACCTCGAAGGTGTCGCGCTCGTCGCGCGTCGGGAAGCCGTACAGCGTCATGCCGTCGTCACGTGCGTGCAGGTGCGTGAACAGGAACGTGGCGGTTCCGGGCTCCAGTCCGGGGATGGCGCTGAGCGGCACGAGCAGGCGGTACCCGACGCCGTGCACCTCGACGAGGACTTCGCCGGTGGCGACGCGTTCGATCACCTCTCCTCGCACCGAGCCGATCATCGCTCCGCCTCCGCGGCGACGGCCGCGGCCACGGCGCGGGCCAGGCCGCCGACGGGCGCGTCGTCGCCGACCGCGGTCCGCAGCGCGGCGGATCCGAGGTGGCACACGCCGAGCGCGAGCGCGTCGGCGGCGTCGGCCGGGCGGGGAATCTCGGCCAGGGCGAGGAGCCGCGTCACCATCAGCTGCACCTGCGCCTTGTCCGCCCTGCCGTCGCCGGTGACCGCGAGCTTCACCTCGTTGGGGCTGTAGTGGGAGACGGGAACCCGCGCCCGGCCCGCGACCGCCAAGGCGAGCCCGCTGGCCTGCCCGACCGACATCGCGGTGCGCGTGTTCGCCTGGAACAGGACGCGCTCGACCGCGAGCGCCGAGGGCCGCACCTCGCGCACGAGCCGGTCGAGCTCACAGGAGAGCTCGGCGAGCCGCTCCGACAGCGGCGACGACCGTGGGGTGCGGATGACGCCGAACACCGGCGCGGTGAGCGAGCCTCCCCGGCGGGAGACCACGGCGCCGTACCCGCAGCGCGAGACACCGGGGTCGATGCCGAGCACCGGCCCGTCCGGATCGAACACGGGTTCGACGCTACCGGGAGCGGCGTCCCGGGTGGTGGATTCCCGGCTGCCTGATGCCGGCGGAGCCGCAGGTCAGCGGAGCAACAGGATCAGCACCACGACCACGATCACGACGACCGCGGCGGCGACCGGGACCACGCGCTTGAGCACGGGGGCGCCCGCGGTGCGCAAGAGGTCGACGGGCGCGGCTTCGGGCGAGTCGATGGTGCGGGCGCCCCC
>JALZAA010000401.1 GCA_030948625.1 Actinomycetota bacterium | reverse complement strand
AACGGCGGAGGCGCCGCCACCGCCATCGCCTACGCGCGCGCACAACTCGGCAAGCCCTACCGCTACGCCGCCGCCGGTCCCGACGCGTTCGACTGCTCGGGCCTGACGATGCGGGCGTGGGGCGCCGCCGGCGTGAGCATGCCTCATTACTCGGGCGCGCAGTACTCGATGTTCCCGAAAGTGCCGCTCGGCTCGATGCTGCCGGGCGACCTCGTCTTCTGGGGCCCGGGCGGCAGCGAGCACGTCGGCCTGTACATCGGTGGGGGCCAGATGATCGCCGCTCCGTCCACCGGCGACGTGGTGAAGATCCAGGCGGTGTGGGGCAGTCCCGTCGGGGCCGTACGACCCGGATAGACCGTGGTCAGCGCGCGCGGTCAGGCGTCGTCGTACACGAGAATCGAACCCGCGTAGCTCGCGACCCACACCCTCGACGTCGGCGCGTCGTACGTGATCCCGATGGGGTGTGACGGCGTCGGGACGCTCTGCAGCAGACGAAGGTCGTCGGCGGCGAGCTTGCTGACGGTGTTCGACTCGTAGTTCACGACGTAGAGCGACAATCCGTCGGCCGCGATTGCCATGCTGCGGGGTTCGCTTCCCGTCGAGACCTTGGCCACCACCTCGCCGCTTGTGACGTCGATCTTGGCCACCTGCCCGTCGGCATTGAGCGTCACGTACAGGAACTGACCGGCCGGGTCCATGACGACATGCCGCGGGGCACTGCCGACGTTGCGGATCCAGTCGACGTTGAACGTCGCCAGGTCGACCTTGGCGATGTCGCGGGAGCCCATGACCGCCACGTACGCCGTCGTCGACGTCGGGTCGATCGCGATCCCTCTCGGGTACGCGCCCAACTGCACGCGTGCGACCTGTGTGCCGGCATTGGCATCGATGACGCTGAGGTCGTACGAGCACCAGTTGCTGTTGAGCACGTACCTGTTGTCCGGCGTCACGGCCACGTACTTCGGCACGGCGCCCACCTCGATGGCCTTGTCGATGACGAGCTGAGCGACGTCAACGCGATAGACGAAGCTCGAGCTGTAGCCGGACGAGGGCGAGCACGTGTCCGTCCCTTCTGGACCGAAGCCCGCGCCGTACATCGAGTAGTTCGACACGTAGGCGTACCTGGCGTCGGGCGAGAAGGCGGCCTCGACCGGCGCGCCCCGGACGACGCCCGGGTGACCCGGGATCCCGAACGCGTCGAGCGACACGTCGTCCGGGATCGTGTTCACAAGGTTCCCGTCGCGGTCGTAGACCGTGATGCTGTGCTTGTACATCATGTTCTGCGCGAACACGACGCCCGTGCCCGACGCGACCACCGACTTCGGCGAGATGTCACCGTTGATCGTGTTGACGAGCTGGAGCGTCTTCGCCGACGACGGCACCGGAGGGGGCGGCGGGACGGCCGTGGTGGTCGGGGCGGGTGCCGTCGTCGCCGGCGGCTGACGGGTTCCGACGCGCCGGCCCGACTTCTCGCCGGTTCCGTCGTCCCCGGTGACGTTCAGGGCGAAGGCCGACGCCGCCGCCCCCATCGCGACGACCGCCACCACCGCGGCCACCACGACGAGGCGGCGGCGCTTGCGCCGTCGCCGCTCCCCGCGGCCCCCCACCACAGCCGAGGAGCCTAGGCCTCGCCGCCGTGTCCGGCGGTGCATCGCCTCGTCAGAGCTTGCTGCTGATGAGGAGCGCGTAGTACCGGGCCCCGTCCCCGGTGAGGTGGACGCCGTCCTCGACGAAGAACTCGGGGTGCTCGCTGCCCGCGGCGTGCCAGTCGAACAGCACGGCGTTGGGGTACCGAGCGACGCCGGCGGCGATCGTCTCGTTGACCTGCTGCTCCCACGTGCGGTCGACCTTCGCGTTCACGACCACGACGCGCTTGACGCCGGTGAGCATCTGCATGATCTCGTCGAACTGCCCGCCGTCGAGCGTGCCGTTGGTGCCGAGGTGCAGGACGAACTCGTCGCCGAGCACCCCCGCGTCGCGGAGTTTCCGGATCACGTCGATGGCCTCGGGCGTATGGCGGCTCACGCTGGCATCCATCTGCAGTCGATCGCCCAGGAACCGCTCCAGCGCGCGTTGCGCGCCGAGCATGACGGAATCGCCGACCGCCGTAACGCGCCCGCCGAGCGGGGGCAGCGCCGTCGTCGTCGGCGCGGTCGCAGGCGCCTTGGCGTTCGGCTGCTTGTTCCAGTTCGGCGTCTTCCTCGGCGCGGGCGACTCGGCCGGCGTCTTCGACTTGATCGCGATGCGTGCATCCTCACGCGGGAAGCCGCGCGGCGGCGACACGGGATCGGCCGCGGCCAGGCCCACACCGACGAGCACTGCGGCCACGAGAACGCAGCCGCCGACGAAGCCGAGGCTCTTGGCGACCTGCTGACGGTGAAGCCGCGGGCCGCGTCGCAACTCATCGAGGCGCCGGCCCAGCGCGCCCGTGCGGATCGGCATCTCGACGTACCGATACGACGCCGCCGCGATCCCGACCGTGATCGTGACGCGAAACACGAGGAGAGGGATCCCGCTGATCGGGACGTCGACGTCGGGACGCGTCACGAGGTACACCGGCCAGTGCCACAGGTAGATCCCGTACGAGCGCTGCCCGACCCACCGCAACGCCGCGACCCCGAGCACGCCGCTGCTCAGGCGCACCGCGGGGTGCACGACCACCGCCACGACCAGCGCACACACGAGCGCGATCACGATGTATCCGCCGCGGTATAGGCCGGCGTCGAACTCGCTCACGTTCATGAAGCACCAGAGCAGTGCGGCCAGGCCCACGATGCCGGCGGCTTCGAGCGCGAACGGCGCCCTCGCACCCGTCGTCGTGCTCAGGCGCCACGGCGGCCAGATGACCGCGAGCGCGGCGCCGATCAGCAGCCCGCTCGCGTGCGTGTCGGTGCCGAAGTAGACGCGCGACGGATCGCCGCCGGGTGTGTACAGCACCGCCATGAGGAGCGACGAGACGCCGGCGAGGCACAGGATCGCGATCGCCAGCTGGGTGCGTGCACGACCCCAGATCGCGAGACCGGCGATCAGGAGCAGCGGCCACACCAGGTAGAACTGCTCCTCGACCGAGAGTGACCACAGGTGCTGGAAGAACGGCGCCCGGCCGAACGACTCGAAGTACGACTGGCCCTGGAAGATGAGGTGCCAGTTCATGACGTATGCGAGCGCCGACACGATGTCGCCCCGGAGCTTCGCCGCCTCGTTCGGCAGGAACATCACCGTGTAGGCGCACGTGACCACGATCAGCACGAGCAACGCGGGGAGGAGGCGTCGCGCCCGACGGATCCAGAACCGCCCGAGCTCCACCCGTCCCGCCTTGCGCTGGTTGTCGAGCAGGACGCACGTGATCAGGTAGCCACTGAGCACGAAGAAGACGTCGACGCCGAGGAACCCGCCGCTGAACCAACCGAGGTCGGCGTGATAGAGGAGGACAGCCGCAACCGCGATCGCGCGCAAGCCATCGAGCGCGGGCAGATATCCGAGCCCGGCTGCACGACGAGTACGCGTCGTCGGCTCCGCAGAAACCGTCGTGGCCACTTCCCCGCCATCTTCGCGCCATGTTCGTTTCGATGCCGGGATGCCCGGGTAAGCCGCCGAGGTGATTCGACGAGGGATTTGTGCCGTCCTGGCGCTTGGCGTACTCGTCGCGACGCCGTTCCTGCTGGTGGCGGGCCCGGCGGCCGCCGCCCCTCCCGTGCCGACGCAGACGAGAGATGGGAACGACGACGCCCAGGTCGTCATCACGGGCCAGGTGATCGTCGCTCGCGACGAGCGTGTCGGCAACGTCGTCATCCTCAACGGCGACGCCGTCATCAACGGCAGGGTCGACGGATCCGTCTTCGCCGCCAACGGCGACGTGATCGTCCGGGGGACCGTCAAGGACGACGTCCACGCCTTCAACGGGCGGGTGACCGTCGAGGGCGGCGCCCGGGTCGGAGGCGACGTCACCTCCCGCGAGAAGGCCCGCATCTCTCCCGGCGCGACCGTCGGGGGCGACGTGAAGTCGGTCAATAGCCGGTTCTCGCTCGGCTGGGCCGGCGCCGTCGCCGCCATCGTGATCTGGCTCGCGATCGTCCTCTCGACCCTGGTGCTCGGGTTGTTGCTGCTCGTGATCGCACCGCGAGCCGCCGACGCCTTCGCCGACGCCGGCCGGACCGCAGTAGGGGCGTCGATCGGCCTCGGCGTCGCCGCCGCCATCGGCCTACCGATCATCGGGTTGGCCCTGCTCGCGTCGGTGATCGGCCTGCCGCTCGGGGCGGTGCTGCTGCTCGCCCTCGGATTCCTCTACACGCTCGGGTACGTGGCATCCGCCTACTTCCTCGGCCGGCTCATCCTCCGGCCCCCGCAGAACCGCTTCCTGGCGTACCTCGTGGGCTGGGGGATCCTCTCGGTGGCGGGCGTGATCCCGGTGCTCAACGTCCTCACGTTCATCGCCGCCACCGTCTACGGCGTCGGCATGATCGTCGTCGCCACGTTCCGGGCCCGGAAGGGCCCACGGGAGCCCGCGCCCCCTGCTCCTGCACCGGCCGAAGCCGGCGCCGGCCGTCCGGAGCCATCCCCGGCTTCCTGACCAGCGGCATCTAGCCTTTCGAGATGCCCCTTTCACCCTCTT
>JALZAA010000275.1 GCA_030948625.1 Actinomycetota bacterium | reverse complement strand
GCCGCACCGACCTCGTTGACGTGGATCCGCACGAGGCCAGCTCGACCGACCAGGACGACATGGCCTGGGCGCTGTACCAGTGGCAGGGCTCGCAACCCTGGGCCGGCGTCGGCTGCTAGGCCCGGGCGCGGACCACTACCAGACGATCGCGTCGGCAGTCGCGCACGGGCACGGGATCGCCGCCAGCTTCCCGTTCGACTACCGACACGTGACGGCGTTCCGTCCAACCCTGTACCCGGCCGTGCTCGGTGGCATGTACCGCATCACGGGCGTCCGCGTGGGAGCCGGCCAGCTGCTCAACATCGCCTTCGGCGCGGCGGTCGTCGCGGTCTACCCGCCGTTGCTCGCCAACGACGTCGTGCTCCTCAGCGAGCCCCTCTCACTGGCGCTGATGCTGGCGATGCTCCTGCTGCTCGTGCGCGGCCGGCGGGCGTGGGCCGGGCTGACGTGCGGGCTCCTCGTGCTGACCCGTTCGAGCGCACAGCTCCTCGTCGTCGCGCTCGGGGCCTGGGTCGTGTGGCGGTTCGGGTGGCGCCGTCGCGATCGTGGTTGCCGTGCCGTGGGTCGTGCGCAACGGGCTCCTGATCGGCTCGCCCACCCTGGTGACGTCGAACGGGTTCAACCTCGTGTCTGTACTCGCGCGAGGCGAAGGCCTCCGGAGGCTTCACGGACGCCGTGTTCGACCCGCGGTTCAGGGACCTGAACGACCGGAACCGGAGCGAGGTGGATCTCGAGCGAGCGGCAATGGTCTCGACGGGGGCGCGTGCTCCTCGCGATCGCGGTGATCGGCGCGCTCGTGGTCGGCGCCGGCGGCGTCGCGTTCGCGCGCAGCCGGGTGCAGGACGATGCCCGATCGCAGCGTCGGCGCACGCTCGATCGCGACGGGTCGGTGGTCGAGCGGCTGGCTGCGGTCGACGCCCCCGGCCGCATCAGTGGCGGGATACCGGCGCCGGGACCGGGCGACTTCGCCCGCGCCCATCGCGTCGCCGACTGGCTCGGGCTCCTGTCGCCGCGGCTATCGGGCGGGCTCCGGAGCGAGACCCGCGACGCTGCCCGCACGCTCGACGAGGCGGTTCTCGAGGCACGCGTCCTCGAGCTCGTCACCGCCGGCGCCCTTGACCTCGACGCCGCCCGCACCGCCTACGCGGCCAACACGACCATGCGGAGGGCCGCGTCCGACCTTGCCCGGCTCGACCGCGAGCTCTGACCCAAAAGTCTCAGCGCGTTCCCAGGTCCGGCGCAGCCCGCGCCCAAGGCGTTCCTTGATACTGCAACCCTCCCAACGCACAAGGCAGGAGACAGACGATGAGTGACGAATCCCCGCCCGACGAGCATCCCGCTCACGACGCGCCGGCTGGTGAAGGGCCGCCGACCGAGGAGGCCGCGGCAGCGACCGAAGGACCTCCGCCGCCGCCGTCAGCGCAGCCCCCGGCGCCGGCGCGGAGTGGCTTCTTCGTATCCAGGACAGTGGCACTCGTGGCCGGAGCCGTGGTCGCGCTCCTGGTCCTGTTCGGAGGCGGGTTCGCCATCGGGCACGTCACCGCCGGCGAAGGCGACCACCACGACGGCCGCGAGCAGCAGCACGAGCAAGGAGCTCCGGGTCGCCAAGGCAATGGCAACAACGGAGGCGGTGCGCCTCGTCCCACCAGCGGTGTGCTTCTCGGCGTCGCGACCCGCGACGCGACCGGCGGCCAGCAGGGCGCCGAGGTCGTGCAGGTCGTCAGCGGAAGTCCCGCCGAGCAGGCCGGCTTGCAAGCCGGAGACGTGATCACCGCCGTCGACGGAACGACGGTCACGAACGCGTCTGACCTCACCCAGCAGGTGCGCAGCCACCAGTCCGGCGACCAGCTGACCATCACCTACAGCCGAGGCGGCAACCCCGCGCAGACGCAGGTGACGCTGGGCAACCGCTCCTCTTCGTCGACGGGCCGGAACGCCTGAGCTACGGCCACGCGCGAGTCATCCGCCCGCAGCCCCCAGCGGGCGGATGACCCGGGCCCTCGCACAGCTCGCGCGGGGTTGGCCGGACCGCTCTCGATGAGGGCTGCACTCAGCTGTCTCATGCCGACTTAGTCTGATTGGCGGAGTTGCCGCAGCAGCTCGTCGGCATCGCGTTCGAGGCCGGCGAATCCGTGTTCCCGGGCTGGGCCGAGCACCTGTTGCGCGAGACCTTGCGCCCGTCCGTCGTCCCCGGATGGAGATCTCGCGAGCGCCAACGCCTGCCCGAGGCGCGAGTGGGCCAACAGGAACGGCGCGTCGAGCGCGGTATTGATGCGTTCGGCGTCCGTGAAGTGCTCGTCGGCCGCGTCGAAGCGGCCCAGCACCGCCGCAAGTCCGCCGAGAGCGTCGGCAACCGGTCCTTCGATGGTCGGCCCGTTGTAGACCACCTGTTCCGCGTACGGGCTCAAGTGCTCGTACAGGGTCTCGGCGCACGCCGCGTCGTCGAGTCGCGACGCGACTTGTGCCCACAATGCGAGCGTCATGAGCCAATTCGAATCGACTTCGAGCTCGAAGTTCCGTGCCCGTTCCTGGGCGAGGAGATCCCGCGCGTCCTCGACGTGATCGGTGCCGGCGTAGATGAAGGCCGCGATCGCGCTCAGCACGGGGAGCGCAGGATTGGCTGCGACCTCGGCCGCCGCCTCGGTCAACTCGCCGAAACGGCCCTGTGCCCACCGTAGGGCCATGATCTGACCGCTGTAGATGAGCAGCGCGTCCGGCTGCCCCGACCCGGCGCCGATGTGGAACGCCTCTTCTGCCTTGGCGTCCGAGCTCTCGAGGTCGCCGCCCAGCCACTCACGGCACGCCCGGTTGTAGGTCGTGATCCATCGGAGCGTCGGCTGCCCGAGCGCCTCGGCGAGCTCCTCTTCCTGAGTCAGACCTCGCTCGACTTCGGCCAGGTCTCCCGCTTCGAGCGCGCATGCCCACCGGTTCGCCGAGGCATGCCAGCGACTCAGCGGGTCGCCACTCGCGTCGGCAAGCGTGAGGGCTTCGCGCGTGTCGCCGAGACGCTCGGCGAGCGTCTCGGGGATCCACACCGCTTGATAGCTGTGGAGAAGGACAGCCAGCTTCGTCGCCGGATCGCCCAGGCGGCCGGCGATGGCCTTCGCCTCCTCGACCAGTGCGCGGCGTCGTGGCAGATCGCCGGCGTAGATGAGCTCGTTGGCGAGGATGGCGAGCAGACGTGCTCGGTCCGCGCTGTCTTCGGCTCCGACCGCGTCGAGCGCGGCCTCGAGGATTTCGACCACCTCCCCGTCCACCTCGCCGACGGTCGCGAAGAGATCTCGGTGGCTGGTGAGGGCGGCCTGCACGAGGAGGTCGATCGCGTCGAGGTGACGCGCGAGGCGGGCTGCGCTCAGCAGCGTCCCGCGGTACGAGGGCTGTCCGGCCTGTCGCTGCGCCGTCCCAAGCGCGACAAGCAGCTCGCAGCGTAAGGAGTCCCGAGGCGAGCGAAGGTGCTCGGCGTGCTCGAGCGCGTCGGAGAACCATCGGATCGCCTCGTCGGGTGCGAGGGCGGCAAGCGCGTGCTCGCCCGCCCGGCGCGCGTACTCCAGCGCCTTGGTCGCCTCTTCCGGCACAACAGCCTGTGCCCAATGCCGAGCGAGCTCGCCGATGTGCTCACCGGGATCCGCGCCGTAGAGATCCTCGAGTGCCTCCGCAACACGGCGGTGCAGCCGAGCCCGTCGCGTCGAGCCAAGTGACTGCGACAAGGTGTGGCCGATGAGGGCGTGTGCGAACGAGAAGCGGTCGCGACCGGGGTTGATCAGGATCGCTGCGCTGAGCGCCTGATCGAGTACATCGAGAAGCGTGTCTTCGGCTTGTTCGGTGACGAGCGCGAGCAGGGAGAGGTCGAAATCCTGCCCGATCACGGCCGCTGTGGTGAGAACGCGCTGCGCTCCCGACCCCAGTCGGGCGACTCGTCGCTCCACGACCTCGCGCACGCTGGTCGGAAGCGATATCTCGTCGAGAAAGGTGGGGTCGGCCGTCCACCGGCCGTCGTCGTGCTGTTGGACCCGGCCCGACTCGGCGAGGTGGCGCAGGATCTCGCTCACGAAGAACGGGTTGCCGTCTGTGTCCCGGTACAAGGCGTGCGCGAGCGCGACCCCGTACGAGCCGAGGTCATGGCCCGCAGCGCCGGCAACGAGCTCCACGACCGTTGCGTCGTCGAACCCGCGCATGTCGATCCGCTCGACACCGGTTTCGCGGTGCAGCGCGGCCAGCAGATCGATCAGCGGATGGTCAGAACCCAGGTCAGTCGACCGGTAGGTGCCGATGATCAGCAAGCGCGACGGTCCGACCGCGCTGATGACATGACGCAGGAGATCGAGCGACGGGCCGTCGATCCAGTGAAGGTCGTCGATGACGAGCACCAATGGAGCGAAGGTGGACGTCAACTGCAGCAACGAGGCGACCGCCCCGTAGAGGAGGTAGCGCTCGGCTTCGGGGTCGGTCGAGGCCGGGCTCGGCACGCCACTGATCCGGGCGCGCAGGTCGGGAACGAGACGCGCCAGCTCGCCGCCACGGTTGGCGACGTGCCAGGCCAAACAGCTCCTCGGGAGCCTCGCTCACCAGATGCGACAAGGCCTCCACCCATGGGCCGTACGGGCTCCCGAACTCTTCGCAGCGGCCGTACAGCACGACGGCGCCGTCCGCATGGGCGCGCTGTGCCATCTCGAACACGACGGAGGTCTTTCCGATGCCCGCCTCGCCGCTGACGAACGCCACGTGGCGACGAGACGTTGCCGCCGCATCCTTCAACTCGTGTTGCAGCCGGTCCAGCTCGGCGTGACGTCCGACGAATGTCAGCGCCGGTTGGTCGGTGACGCGGTCGGGCAGCGTTACGTCGAGGGATTCCCTCTGCAGGACCGAATCGAGAGACCGGATGGCCGGGAAGGCCACCGGACACCCGGGGACGACGAGCTGGAAGACCCGCTCTGGTTGCGCGAGACCGCGTAGGCGGTGGGTCCCGAGGTCGAGCAGCTCGATGTCGTCGACCGTGCCGTCGACGAGGTCCGCCGTGGTCTGCGATGCCACCGCCTGTCCACCGTGGGCCGCAGCCATGAGGCGCGCCGCGACGTTGACCGCATTTCCGTAGTAGTCGCCTGCGCGCGACTCCGCCTCCCCGGTATAGATCCCCATACGAACGCGTAGCGGACCCGTCGTGCTCCAACGCTCCGCTTCGAGTCCTTGCTGGGCGACGGCCGCTGCGTTCACAGCTTCTGCGGCGAAGGCGAAGACCGCGTGCAAGCCATCGCCCGTGCTCTTGACGACGTGGCCGCCGTTCGCGTCGACCGCTTGGCGCAGGATGTCGTCGTGGCGGGCCAGCGCGGCCTTCATTGCCTCGGGGTGCTCTTGCCAGAGCCGCGTCGAGCCTTCGAGGTCGGTGAAGAGGAACGTGACGATCCCGGTCGGGAGGTCACCCATCGGCGCCCACCGCGATCGATGATGCGTGCCGCATCATGCCTGCCTCCCTGCCTCCCTGCCTCCCCCGAGTCTTTCGCGTCTCGGCGCTCCCTGTCGCCGAGCATCGTTGACGTCAGGCCCGTCCCCCCGTACCGTCCACACGCGAGTGCCAGGCGCTTCCCTCGAGTCCGACCGGTGCTGCCTCACGCCGCCGTAGTCACCGGACCGCAACCCCCAGCGGGCGGATGACCCGCGTCGTCACCGCAGCGCGGTGAGCCCGCCGTCGACGACGAGGGTCTGCCCGGTGATGTAGCTCGCCTCGTTCGACAGCAGGAACACGGCCGCGTACGCGATCTCCCAGGCCGTGCCCTGACGCTGGAGCGGCACCGGCGTGCGTTCCCGTGATGGTCGGCCCCGTGACGCGGCGCGGCCGATCGGCGTGTCGATGAGACCCGGCGCGACGACGTTCGCCCGGATCATGCGCCGCGCGCCTTCGTGCGCGACGTGGCGGCCCAGCCCACCCAGAGCCGCCTTCGACGTGTCGTACGACGGGAGCCCGCTGCCGGGCCTCATGCCGGCGATCGAGCTGATGAACACGATCGACCCTCCGTCGGCGAAGTCGGGGAGGGCGGCCTGGCACACGAGGAAGTGGGCCCGCAGGTTGACCGCGAACGTGGCGTCCCAGTGCTCCACGCTCGTGCCCGCGAGCCGCGCGCCCTGCGCGATGCCGACGTTCAGCACCAGCCCGTCGATCCCGCCGAGCCGCGCCTCGGCGCCGGCTACGACCGCCGCGCAGTCCGCGGGCCGGCTGACGTCGGCGACCAGCACTTCGGCGCGGCCTCCCTCGGCGGTGATGATCTCCGCCGTCTCTTGGGCAGCCGCCTCGTCGACGTCGGCGCACGCGACCACGGCGCCCTCCCGGGCGGAGATCGTGGCAATGGCGCGCCCGTTGCCGACGGGTGCGTCCGGATCGTCGGTGCGCCGGGTGCCGGCGCCGACGACGAGGATGCGGCGGCCCGCGAGCCGGCCCCGGCCCCGCGCCCGTCCGGCGGCCTCGTCGGGGAGCTCCTTCTCCATATCTCTATGCGCGCCGGTCGGGGAGACCCGGCACGCCCGGCTCGCGCTGGACGCCCAGCGAGTTCAATGCAAAGGCGACCATGTGGTAGTGCCCGACGAGCATCGGTACCTCGACCAGCTGCTTCTCGTCGTAGTTGTCGGCGAGCGCCGACCAGGTGCGATCGGCGATGCAGGCATCGTCGTGGAGCTCGTCGGCCGCAGCGAGCAGCGTGCGATCGAACCCCGCCCACCCCGGCGCGTCCGGCCCCGCGGCGACCCGCTCGATCTCGTCGTCCGAGATGCCCGCCGCCTTCGCCAGGCGGACGTGCTGGCCCCACTCGTACGGCGACCGGCAGCGCCATGCCGTGCGCAGGATGAGCAGCTCGCGATCGCGGGCGGGCAGCTTGCCGGCGAGCAGCTTCCCCGCGAACGGCATCCACTTGCGGAACAACCCGGGGTGCCGGACGAGCGTCTCGAAGATGTTCACCGCTTCGGCGTTCGGGATCCGCACCTCCTCGAGCAGCTCGCGCACTTGCTCGTCCTGCTCCTCCTCGGACAGCGGCGACACGCGCGCCGTCTCCCGGCCACCGCCGACGACGGCGTCCAGGAAGCCCGCGTTCGCCTCTTCGAGCCCAGCCGACGCCAGCAGCGCCTCACGAGTCGCGGCGTCGGCCTCACGCTCGGCGAACGCTCGTAGGAGCGCACCGCCGGCCCGCTCTGCGGCCGACTGGATCGCGAACTGGTCGTGCCGGTTTCGGCCCTGCAGCACCGATCGGTAGGCCGCAGGGAGCATCGGGAAGCGCTCGTCGAGCGCGCGCGCGATCTCGGCGGCGTCGGGCGTCAGCTTGTCCAGCACGTCGGCGACGCGCTCCTCGCGCTCGGCCGCGGCGAGGAACCCGTCCCGATCGTCGTCGCCGGCGTGCTCCGCCCATCGCCGGTACTGCTCAGCCGCAATCCGCTCGGCGCCCGCGAGCAGCACTCGTTGCTCGGCCGGTGAGCACTGACCGAGGAACGCCCCGACAAGGCTCGCAAGGTCCGGAAGTTCCCGCTCCGTCGCGCCCATCGGGCGACACGCTAGATGACGCCCTCCGTGCGTGCGGCAGGAGCCGCGTGTGCACGGCGCGCTCAATCGAACAGCAGCTCGCGCAACGCCGTGTTGAAGGCAGGGTGCCGCAGCTTCGCCAAGGCTCTGGCCTCGATCTGGCGGATGCGTTCCCGAGTGAGGTCGAAATAGCTGCCGACCTCCCCGAGCGTGCGGGGTTCGCCGCGGTCGAGACCGACCCGGAGCACGAGGATGCTGCGCTCGCGCTGCGTGAGCGGCTCCAGCTGCTTCAGGATCTCGCCGGGTAACAGTGACGCTGCGGCGGCGTCAGACGGCGACGTGGCGGAGTGATCTCCGACGATGTCGGCGAGCTCGCCGTCGCCGTCCTCCGAAAGCGGCTCTGAGAGCGACAACGGGTGGGCGCCGCGGTGCAGGAGCTCGGCGAGCTCGTGCTCGGGAATTCCGAGCTCCTCGGCGATCTCGGCTCGGGTGGGGCTCCGCAGCAGCTTGGATTCGAGGTGGGCCCGCGCCTGGCCGATCTTCGTGAGGCGGTCGCCGGCAGGGACGGGCAGGCGGATGGTCCGGGCGGAGCTGCCGATGCCGCGCTGGATCGCCTGGCGGATCCACCACGTCGCGTACGTCGAGAACTTGAAGCCCTTGCGCCACTCGAACTTGTCGACGGCGCGCATCAAGCCGACGTTGCCCTCCTGGACGAGGTCCAGGAGATTCATTCCCGACGACCGGTACCGCTTGGCGATCGAGACGACCAGACGCAGGTTCGCCTCCACGAACGAGCGGCGGGCGGCCTCGCCATCCCGGACGCGTCGGCGCAGCACAGCGGGGCCGGCGCCGTTCGACGCCGCAGTGCCGTCGAGCTGCTCACGCGCCTCGACGCCGGCCTCGATGCGCTTGGCGAGCCGAATCTCGTCGTCTTTGTTGAGGAGCGGATGGCGGGCGATGTCGGTGAGATACAGGCTCACCAGGTCGTCGTCGTCGCGAGTGGCGCGGCGCGTGGCCGCCATGGGCACTTCCTGTCTCAGCCGCCGTGAGACAGCCGCGTTGCGGACTCGCCATCATGCACGACCCCGAGGGGCCTGTAAACGCGGGCGGCTACTTCCGCGCCCGCCGGTAGCGCAGCGCCGCGATCGCGGCGGCGATCACCGCCCCGGAGGCGAGCACGATCGCGCCGTTCCGGAGTCGGATCTTGCCTCGGCTGCCCCCGCGTGACGGCTCTTCGATCTCCGTGACCTGATCGAGCGGGATGTCCTGCTTGCGCCCTTCGGCGTCCGGAAACGACAGCACGGCATCTTGGTACGCCTCGTGGCGTCTCAGGTGCTCGAGGTGCGTGGCGTAGAGGTCCGCGCCCACGCCCTCGGGAACGTCCCCCGACTGCGCGTCGTCAGCGTGGTCGTCAGCATCGTCGTCCGGGTCGTTGTCAGCAGGGCGCGCCATCGCGCTACCGGTGATCGGCACGGAGGTCGTCGACAGGGAAGGTCTTCGGCAGGACGGTGTCGTCGGAACGCCGGCGGACTTCGTAGCCGTCGTCGAACGTGGTCACGACCTCGAACCCGCTGATCCATGAGGCGCTGTAGCGGTTGAAGACTGCGACGGATGTACCGGGAGGCAAGGGCCGAGCGGCATGAATGTCCATAGGTCGACTTTCCGTTGTTGTCGTGGGGTTGCCGAGAGCGGCGCTACGCCGCAGTGCGGCGGATCGGCACGGGCACGGCCGGCTCGAACTCGAAGTCGCACAGATGCGTGAGCCGCATCGGCTCGAGGAGATGCAGCACGAGAGGTGACGGCGCGAACAACACGAGCCTCGCGTGCGCGGCCGTCGCGGCGCGACCCGCGTACACGAGGACGTCGATGCCGACCGCATCGACAGCATTCACGCTCGACAAGTCGATCACGAGTGTCCCGGGTCCACGTGAGAGCGCGCGGCTGATCGTTTCCCGCAGGTCGCCACAGGCAGAGACATCGAGCGCACCTGACGGACGAAGGACGACACGGGCGTGTTGGCCGGAGTGCTCGAGCGGACTGCCGGGATCGGATTGCATCGCTCTCCCGATCCGCCATGTACCAGCGACCGGTCCGACGGATGGGATCGGAGGAGGGGGCCCTGTTGGGCCGCACCTGACGATCAGTATCGTCGGGTTACGGGCATCACGCAAAGCTATTGAAGACGTCGCGCGCGCGTGCTGGCTCCGCGGAACATGCACGCGCAACGAGTTCGCGCGCAGATCTTCGAACCCTTCCTCTTCTTTCCATCGTGCGCACAAACAGGTGTACGGTGATGGGTGGACGGTCGCTGACGAGCCGACCCAGCCGGTTCCTGACTCCGCCGACCGATTGGCCTCCGCCAAGTGGTTCCCCGTATCGGGGATTCGCGTCCACGGGCACCCACCCCGCGGAACGCA
>JALZAA010000253.1 GCA_030948625.1 Actinomycetota bacterium | reverse complement strand
CGGAGGCGACGAGGACGCCCGGCTGCGGTCCGACCTCGCCGACGCCGGCATCGGAAGGCGCCACGACCTCGTCGAGGTCACCCCGCCCGATGTGCTCGCGCTTCTGGAGCACCACGGCCTGCAGGTGGTGTCGATGGGCCGACCGGCGGCAGCCGACCCGGCACTGTTCCTCGCCGCCGGAGCGGCGGGTGCACTCGCGGCCGAACGCGCGCGGACACGATGACGGCGGCTTTACCGTGATCGACCGGCTCGAACGTCTCACCAACCTCGTCGCGACGCTCCTCGACACGCGTCGACCGCTCACGCTGGACGAGATCGTCGAGCTCGTCCCCGGCTACCCGGACGACAAGCTGTCGTACCGCCGGCAGTTCGAGCGCGACAAGGAGACGCTGCGCGGCATCGGCATTCCCGTGCGCGTCGAGTCGGTGGATTCACTGGGCCCGGAGCAGGGGTACCGCATCCTGCCCGACGAGTACTACCTGCCCCCGCTCGAGCTGACACCCGACGAGCAGGCGGCGCTTCACGTCGCGGTGACCGCGGTGCGGCTCGAGGGCGGCCCCGCGCCGGCCGAGGCGCTGTGGAAGCTCGGAGGGCGCGAAGGCGAAGCCGCGAACGCGCTCGCAGCACTCCCCACGGTGCCCGCCCTGCCGGCGCTGTTCGACGCGTACCGGTCGCGTGCGACGGTCACGTTCCGGCATCGCGGCGAGCTGCGACACCTGGACCCGTGGGGGATCCTGTTCCGGCGCGGGCACTGGTACGTCATCGGGCACGACCACGACCGGGGTGACCGGCGATCGTTCCGCGTCGACCGCATCGACGGCGAGGTGGAGACCGGGCCCGCGCGCGCGTTCGAGCCGCCGGCGCGACTCGAGCCGGGCGCCGTCGTGGGCGACCAGCCATGGCGGTATGGCGACGAGGACGTCGTGGCTGCTCGCGTCGCCGTAGACGCCATCCGGGCCTCATCCGTCGTCGAGCAGGTGGGCGAGGACGCGGTGGTCGAACGGCGTGACGACGGCGGCGTCGTCATCGAGCTGCCCGTCACCAATGCCGCCGCATTCCGCTCCTTCGTGCTCGGTTTTCTCGACGCCGCAGAGGTGATTGCACCGCCGGAGCTCCGGGACGAGATGCGCGCCTGGCTCGACGACCTCGCGCGGAGTGACACGTGAGCCCGCGGCCACTACCCGGCCCGCGGCTCCGCCGTGTGCTCGCGCTTGTGCCCTGGATCGCCGATCACCCGGGAGCCGCGCTGGCCGAGATCGCAGGGCGATTCGGGGTCTCCGAGCAGGAGCTGGAGCACGATCTGGAGCTGTTGCCGATGTGCGGGCTCCCGCCCTACACACCGGACCGTCTCATCGAGGTGGAGATCGTCGACGGGCACGTGTGGATCAGGTTCGCCGAGTACTTCGACCGCCCCCTGCGCCTGTCGGCGGAAGAGGGTCTGGCGCTGCTTGCCGCCGGCCGTGCGTTGCTCGCAGTTCCCGGCTCCGACGAGCACGGCGCGCTTGCCACCGCGCTCGAGAAGCTCGCCCGTGCGCTCGGAGTCACCGAAGGGCTCGCAGTCGAGGTGGGGGAGCCGCCCTACCTCGACGCGCTCCGGCGTGCCACCGACGCGAGCGAACGCGTCGAGATCGACTACTACTCGTTCGGACGGGACGCCACGACGACGCGGCAAATCGATCCCCGATCCGTCTTCCACGCTTTCGGGCACTGGTATGCGGCCGCGTACTGCCACGAGGCGGCCGACGAGCGGCTGTTCCGGCTGGACCGCATCCGCGCCGTCCGCCCGACGGGTACGCGCTTCGAGCCGCCGGCGCCCGAGGACGCCGCCCACTTTGGCCACGCCGTGTACCACCCCCGCGCCGAGGACCCGCGGGTCACGCTCGAGCTGGCGCCGGAGGCGGCGTGGGTGGTGGAGAGCTACCCGTCGGAGGAAGCCGAGGAGCGTCCCGACGGATCGTGGCGAGTGATCCTGGCGGTCAGCGAGCGGGCATGGCTCGAGCGACTGCTGCTCCAGCTGGGCCCGGCAGCCAGTGTGGTCGCGCCGGCCGAACTGCAGTCGGTGGGCGGCGAGGCGGCGGCGAGACTGGTGACCCGCTACCGCCGGTGAACCTCCCGCGTGCGAGGATGGGCGCCCGTGAAGCTGGCTCCATGACCGAGCTCGACCCCGGCGTCGACACCACCACGTCTCCCCCCGAATCCGAGACGGGCGAAGCCCGCTCGCGCGACGAGGGGAAGCCCACGAAGTCGGCTGCGTCGCGGCGCAAGACCCGTCGGACCATCATCGAGTGGGCGATCCTGCTCGGCAGCGCACTCGTCATCGCGCTGCTCATCAAGACGTTCCTCTTCCAGGCGTTCTACATTCCGTCCGAGTCGATGAAGCCGACGCTCAACGTCGGCGATCGCGTGCTGGTCAACAAGGTGAGCTACCGGGTACACGACGTGAATCGCGGCGACATCGTCGTGTTCGAGACGCCGCCGCGCGCCAAGGACGCCAACGGCACGATCAAGGATCTCGTCAAGCGCGTGGTCGGGCTGCCCGGCGAGACCGTGGAGGCCCACGGCGGGTCCATGTTCGTCAACGGCCGGCAGCTCGACGAGCCGTACCTCCAAAAGGGCGTGCAGACGTGCTCGCTCAACTCCGCGCCCGGCAGCTGCTCCGATTTCCCGGCTACGACCGTCCCGTCCGGTGATGTGTTCGTGATGGGCGACAACCGGACCGCGTCGAAGGACTCTCGGGCGTTCGGAGCCATCAAGGAGTCCTCGATCGTCGGCCGGGTGTTCGTCCGGATCTGGCCCGTCACCGACCTGGGCTTCCTCTGATCCGTTAGCCGTCGGCCCGCGCTACTCGGTCCACTCGGCGACGGTGGCGACCATCCGATCGACGCGATCGCAGTACACGGCGTCGACGTCCATCCGCAGCATGGCCCGCAGGTGACGCACCTCCTGCACGTCCCACGCGAAGGCACCCACCTGGAAGCGGCGGAACAGCGCGACGAGGCCGGCGGTCCACTCGGTGTAGTGCAGGTTCATCGCATCGATACCAGCTCCGGCAAGGTCGGCGGCGTGACGCTCGAGCGGAGCTGCGATCTGCCGGCGACGGCGCGAGTGCACGAGCCTCACGTCGGGCGCCCGCTCGCGGAGGTCGGTGAGGAACGGAACGCTGGGATGGCAGAGCCAGAGCCGGCCCGGCGCTCCGTCGCCGGCCGCGCGCGCGAGCTCGACGATCTCCTCGGCGGCGCCACGATCCTTCACGTCGATCGACAACTCGAAGTCGACGCCCAGCTCGCCGTAGAGGTCGGCGAGGCGGGGCACGTCCAGCCGGGCGAGATCGTCGGCGTTCGTCGTTTCGACCCGGCGGCGCCGGAGGCCGCGGCGAATCACCCGATCGTGGACGAGCACGACCTCGCCGTCTCGTGAGAGCCACGCGTCGGTCTCGAGGCCCCGGGCGCCCTGGTCCAGGGCGCGACGGAATGCGGGGAGGGTGTTCTCCGGGGCCTCCGTGCGGGCGCCTCGGTGGGCGAAGGTGATGGGTGCCACGTGTGCTCGCATCAGTACCATCCACGTGGGAGACCGGCCACGAAAGGACCCCGATTGCCGCAAATCGGCCCGCTCGAGATCCTCGTGATCTTCATCGTGGCGCTGGTCGTGTTCGGCCCGGGCAAGCTCCCGCAGATCGGTCGACAGGTCGGTCGAGGCGTACGGGAGTTCCGGAAGTTCCAGGCCAGCGTTCGAGACGACATCGAGGACGCCTTCCGAGAGGAAGACGACGACGGCGAGGTCGACGACGCGCACGTGGAGGCCGACCAGCCAAAGCAGCTCGACGCCGGCACGGCCGATCCCTCCAAGCCGGGCGCCGCCAAGCCGGATCCCGCGAAGCCGGATCCCGCGAAGCCCAGCGAGCCCCCGCCGGCTGACACCACCTCGTAGCGACCTCCGTGGCATCTTCCGAGAACGGCGGCCGCATGACGGTCGTCGAGCACCTGACCGAGCTTCGGACCCGGCTCATCATCTCGATGATCGCCATCACACTCGGCGCGATCGTCTGCTTCATTTTCTCCGCGTCGATCATCAAGTTCTTCGTCCAGTACTACAAGGACGCGACCCACGGTCAGAAGACCTCGCTGATCTTCCTCGGTCCGCTCGACGCGTTCATCACCCGCATCAAGGTCGCCACCTACGGAGGCATCGTCCTCGCGTTGCCCGTCTGGCTGTGGGAGCTGTGGCGCTTCATCACCCCCGGTCTCAACCCGAAAGAGAAGCGCTACGCCGTCCCGTTCATCCTCACGTCGATCGTCCTGTTCGCGTTCGGCGGCCTGGTCGCCCTCCTGACCTTGCCGCAAGCCCTCGAGTTCCTGTTGACCATCGGGGGAAACCAGTTGCAGCCGCAGCTGACCGCGGACAAGTACCTGTCCCTCGTCTCGCTCATGATCGTCGCGTTCGGCGTTGCGTTCGAGTTTCCGGTCGTGCTCGTCTTCCTCCTGCTGGCGCGTGTGATCTCCACCCGGCAGCTCCGTCGCTGGCGTCGGCCCGCCATCCTGGTCATCGTGATCTTCGCTGCGGTCATCACCCCGAGCCAGGACCCTTACTCTCTGTTTGCCATGGCGATCCCGATGTACATCTTCTACGAGGCGTCGATCATCATCGGAAGGGTGTTGAAACGGTGACCCCGACCCGTCGGCGACCGCGCGGCTCGTACCGCCCGCCCCGGAAGCGCAGCGAGGTGGTCACGGCGGTCGCCGCCGTCATCGGGGTGCTCGTCGTCACCGCCGCCCTCATCTGGTTCCTCCGGCCGAGCGATTCGAATTCCGGGTCCCCGAGCACGCCCGCGCCCGCGTCCTTGCCGGGCGTCCCGACTCCGGCGCCGCAGTCGGTACCGCCCGGGCAGCCCGGCGCCCCATGAGGTCGTGACCGCCGCCTCGACGGCGCCCCACGAGCCCCGGAGCCGGCGCCAGGCGTTCGAGGCGAGCAGGCCATTTCCTCTCGACGCCTTCCAGGTCCGGGCGCTCGACGTGCTCGACAACGGACGATCGGTCCTCGTCGCCGCGCCGACCGGATCGGGCAAGACGGTCGTCGCCGAGTACGCGATCACGATCGCGCTGACCGAGGGCGCGAAGACTTTCTACACGACTCCACTGAAGGCGCTGTCCAATCAGAAGTTCGGTGACCTCGTCCGCGAGCACGGCCCGGAGCGGGTCGGGCTCCTCACCGGCGACAACTCGATCAACGGTGACGCGCCCGTCGTCGTGATGACGACCGAGGTGCTTCGCAACATGATCTACTCCGCGTCACCCGCGCTCGAGGACCTTCAGTACGTGATCCTCGACGAGGTCCATTACCTCCAAGATCGCTATCGCGGCGCGGTCTGGGAAGAGGTCATCATCCACCTGCCGAAGGATGTCCACCTCGTGTGCCTGTCGGCGACCGTGTCGAACGCCGAGGAGTTCGCAGCGTGGGTCGAAACGGTCCGGGGCGAGACCGAGGCCATCATCGAGGAGCGCCGACCGGTCCGCCTCGAGCACCTGTACCTCGCGGGGGAGCGGGGCAGCGACGGCGTGCGTCTGGTCCCGACGTTCGTCGAGGTCGATGGCGAGCTCCGCCCGAACCCGGAGGCGGCGCGGCTGGATGCGCCACGGAGCCGCGATGGGGGAGGGCGCGGCAGGTCACGAACGCGGCTGCGGATGCCCCGGCGCGTCGAGTACGTGGAACTGCTGTCCGAACGGCAGATGCTGCCGGCGATCACGTTCATCTTCAGCCGCGCCGGTTGCGACCAGGCCGTCCAGCACTGCGTCTCCGGCGGGCTCCGGCTCACCACGTCCGAGCAGAGAACCGCGATCCGTCGCATCGCCGATGCGCACACGGACTCGCTGTCCGACGACGACCTCGAGGTGCTGCGCTACGGCGAGTGGATCACGGGGCTCGAAGCAGGCTTCGCCGCCCACCACGCCGGCATGGTCCCGCCGATGAAAGAGGCCGTCGAGGAAGCGTTCGCAGGCGGTCTCGTGAAAGTCGTATTCGCGACCGAGACGCTCTCGCTCGGCATCAACATGCCGGCCCGGTCGGTCGTGATCGAGAAGCTGTCGAAGTTCACGGGCGAGCGGCACGAGTTCCTCACCCCGGGCGAGTACACGCAGCTCACCGGGCGAGCCGGGCGGCGGGGCATCGACGACGTCGGGTACGCCATTGTGTGCTGGAGCCCGTTCGTGCCGTTCGAGCAGGTGGCATCACTCGCGTCGCGTCGCACGTACGCGCTGCGATCCTCTTTCCGTCCCACGTACAACATGGCCGCCAACCTGGTACGTCGGTACCCGGCTGACATCGCGCACCATCTGCTGAACCTGTCGTTCGCTCAGTTCCAAGCCGACCGCGACATCGTGTCGCTGGAGCGCCAGCTCGAGCGAAAGCGCGAGCAGCTGGCCAGGCTGCGGGCAACGGCACAGCGGGGGCCGGGCGACGTCGACGAGTACCGACGCGTCGCGTCAGCGCTCGAGAACGAGCGGCGCGATCGCGGTGTCGCCCGCCAGATCGCCGACGCGTTCGAGCACCTCCGGCCCGGCGACGTGCTCGTGCGCGGGGGGCGCCGCGGCCGGCTGGTGGTCGTCGCGCAGGACCGGAGCAGACGGGGCATGCCGCGGTTATTGACGCTGAGCGAGTCCGGCGAGCTGGTCCACCTGGGGCCGGACGACTTCGATCAGGCGCCGTCGGTGGTCGGGCACATCGAGCTCCCGACACCGTTCGTGCCCCGCAGCAGCGCCTTCCGCCGCGAGGCAGCCGACCGTTTGCGCCGCGCAAGCATCCGCGGCAAGGCCGAAGGAACCCGCCCGGCGCGTCGCACAGGCGATCTCGAGGCGCAACTCGACGCCCACCCCGTCAGCACCGACCCCAAACGCGACGCCAGGCTGCACGCCGCGGCGTCCGCCGAGCGCCTCGAGCGCGAGATCGCGCGGCTCGCGCGGCGCATCCGTGGCCGCACCGAGAGCCTGGCTCGCCAGTTCGACCGGGTGCTACGAGTCCTGGAGGCCTGGGGATACGTCGAGGGCTGGGCGCTAACCGAGTGGGGCGAGCTGCTGGCGCGGCTGTACACCGAAGGCGATCTGCTCGTTGCAGAGTCCCTGCGAGCAGGCCTCTTCGACGGCTTGCCCGCGCCGGACGTGGCCGCTCTCGTGTCCTGTTTCACGTACGAACGGCGCGGGCCCGAAAGCACGGGGCCCGTGCCGCCGCCGCACTGGCCCACACGCGAGCTCCCAAAACGGTGGCGCGAGATCGACCGCATCGCGCGGGAGCTCAACCACAACGAGGACGACGCCGGTCTTCCCGAGACGCGCTCGCCGGACCCGGGATTCGTGCCGTTCATCCACGACTGGGTCACAGGCCACGACCTCGGCGACATTCTCGAGGCCGACGACGCCATGACCGGTGGTGACTTCGTCCGTCACGTCAAACAGTGCATCGACCTTCTGCGCCAGATCGGCGACATCGCGCCGCAAGCGGCGACCGCGGAGACGGCGCGCGCCGCGGCCGACGCGTGCTTCCGAGGCGTGATCGCGGCGTCGAGTGTCGTGGGCCGGTGACGCGCCCGCTTCGCCACGGGCAGCCGTGGGGGCAAGAGGCGGGCGGCCCGCCCGATCTGGAAGTTGGGGGGGATGACGCCGACTTAGCCCAGGCGGCAGCGCGCCAGCCGGACGCGCTCGTGCGCTTTCGTCCGTCAACCCAGTCCGACATGGCGCGCGCGTTAGGACTGAGCCCCGACGGCACCGGGACGACCGAGGTCGCGCTCGACGCGCTCACGCTGCAAGGGCTGAGCGAGGGCGATGCCATGACCGCCGTGAACGCTGTTGTCGTGGGGCGGCCGCCGGACCAACTCCGCGGGACAGCCCGCAGCGCGCCGATGACGGTGATCGTCGACGGGCGGACGTGGTACCAGGGACCGGCGACGAGCGTCGTCGTCGCGAGCGGGCAATTCCTCCGCGGCGCCGACCTCGTGCCCCGCGGACATCCGGGTGACGGGTGGGCCGAGGTGCAGGTGTACGCGCTGACGCCGCGCGAGCGCCGGACGATGCGCCACCGCCTCGCGACGGGCACCCACGTGCCCCATCCCTCCATTCACGCCACCCGAGCCCGGACCGTCGAGATCGAGGTGGCCGGCAGGCCCCTCGCCGTCGAGGTGGACGGACACGATCGGGCCCGGGCTCGCCGGCTCCGCGTGACACTGGCGCCGGCGGCAATCCGCATCCTGGTCTAGGCGAACGGCATCCGCCGGGGCGGGGAGGGCCGCCGGTACGATCGGCCTCCCGCCCGACGAGCCGGATTTGCCGCATGCAGTACGCCCTCGAGCGCTTCACCGAGCAGGAACAGGCCGTGATGCGGCCGTACTTCACCAACCTCGACGGCCCCGTCTTCGCGCTCGTGAACCTGCCCGAGGTCGTCAAGGGCGCCCTCTTCGCCAGGTACTCCCGTTCCTCGAAGAGCCTGCGCCGCCTGTTCCTTGACGAGTTCGTCGGCGACCTGGATCTCACCGGCGACCTCACGGTGGACGCCACCGTCGGCCTGCGGCGAGCGGAAGATCTCTACGACCGGGTCTTCCTCGAGTACGGCGACGACTCCGTCGCGCAGCTGGGGGGCGTGCACCTCGCGTGCGAGCAGGCGTCCAACATCCTCACCAAGGTGCTCGAGTGGGGCCGGCTGATGGCGTACCTCGAGCAGTCCACGCGGTACATCCCGTACGACTCACGCCTCGGCGGCCGGTATCGGTACTGGCGCGATCACGAGGTCGCAGGCTCGTCGCTCGGCGCGCGGTACATCGCCGATCTCGACGCGCTCTTCGATGCCTACTCCGGCATGCTCCCCGAGCTCATGGAGTGGGCTCGGGCGCGCTACCCGAAGGAGCCCGGCGACTCCGACTTCGTCTACAAGCAGTCGATCAAGGCGAAGGCGTGCGACGCCGCGCGCGGCATCCTGCCCGCGGCGACACAGTCGAACGTCGGCATCTACGGCACGGGGCAGGCGTTCGAGGCGCTGCTGCTGCGAATGCGCGCCCACCCGCTCCCCGAGGCACGGCACTACGCCGCGATGATGCTGCCCGAGTTACGCAAGGTGGTCCCGTCGTTCCTGACGCGGGTCGATCGGCCCGAGCGCGGCGGCGCCTGGACGGAGTACCTCGCCACGACGCGCCGGGAGACCGCCGACGTCGTCGGTCGCATCTTCGACGACGCCGAGCCCGAGCCCCGGCCGGCGGTGATGCTCACCGACTACGACCCCGACGGTGAGGAGAAGCTGCTCGCGGCGGTCTGCTACCCGCACACGAATCTGCCAGAAGACCAGGTCAGGGCACGCGTCCGGCGCCTGTCCGCCGACGAGCGCGTTGCCCTGCTGCGGGCCTACGTGGGAGAGCGTGACAACCGGCGCCACCGTCCGGGTCGAGCCTTCGAGCGAACCGACTACCGCTTCGACGTGCTGTGCGACTACGGCGCGTTCCGCGATCTCCAGCGGCATCGCATGCTCACGATCGAATGGCAGCCGCTGTCACCGGCCCACGGGTACGACGTGCCCGAGGCGGTGGCGGAAGCCGGGCTCGCCGACCGGTTCGACGAGGCGATGGCGCGCTCGGCCGCGCTGTACGACGCCCTGGCGTCGAGGTTCCCCGAGCAGGCCCCGTATGCGGTGTCGCTCGCCTACCGCGTGCGGTTCACGATGCAGATGAATGCCCGCGAGGCGATGCACATGCTCGAGCTGCGGACGTCCCCCCAGGGACATCCCACATACCGACGGGTCTGCCAGGAGATGCACCGTCTCATCGCCGAGGAGGCCGGCCATCGCGCCGTCGCGCGCGCCATGCGCCACGTCGACCACACGACGTACGAGCTCGAACGGCTGGCCGCCGAGCGCGCCGCCGAGCAGCGGCGCGTCGCGCCCCGCTCCGAAAAAAAGTCGGCGCCGCGCTGAGCAGCATCGACGCGCGACGGTGCTGGTCACAGGAGCGCCGCAAAGGTGAACAGCGCTTGACAGGACCCGTAATTCGGGGCGTACTACTTCTCGCCCCTACGCCGTGAAGCCGGTCGTGGGTCTTCCGGGGCGATGCCGCGGAGCACGTTCGGAAGGGTCGGAAAGGACGGGAAGGGGTGTTGGGGGTCCAGGAGGCCAAGTAGAGAACGCTGGAATAACCCCGCCGCTCGGGCGGCGTGGGCCAAACAGTGGCCCCAACGGTCTCCTGGGCTCCCTCATTTCTCGGCGTCCGCAGTTTCATGCCGGCGAAGACGCGGGAATGCCTGGCGGGTGCCCTTCGTTGTGCAGGGCTCGAGGGGGCCGGCGTTATACTCCCGGCCCCACAGCCCCGGGAACCCGCCCTGACAGTGAGGCGCAGCGGGCTCCATCCCGTCGGGCTGGCGCCTCGCGGAGCAGATACTCATGAAGAATGACGACTTCGAAGAAGAGGAGTCGGAGCCCGAACTCGACGAGGAGTCTCTCGACGAGGAGGACCTCGAAGCCGACGACGCCGACGAAGAGCTCGATGACGATGTCGCGGTAGAAGAAGATGACGTCGCCACCGCCGACTCCGTCGATACGGTCGACACGGCCGACACGGCCGACGCTCCCGACGACGCCGTCGAGGTCGTGGTCGCCGAGCCCGCGAAAGCGGCGGCGAAGACAACCGGCGAGGAAGACGAAGACGCCCTCGATCTCGACGAGGAGCAGCATCCCGACGACGTCGAGGAGCCCCTCGACGTCCTGCTGCAGGAGCGCACGGCTGCGGCCACCCTCGAGGACGACGAGGAAGAGGCCGAGGAGGAAGAGCCCGACGTCGACGAGCGTGGCGAGGGCCCGACGAGGATCATGCCCCGCCGCCCGGGCGAGTTTCTGTGCGCTTCCTGCTTCCTGGTGTTGCCGCGGGGCCAGCTCGCGGACGCGAAGCGCATGCTCTGCCGCGACTGCGCGTGACCCGAATCGTCTGACCCCGACGCGACCGCCGCGAATGTCAGCATGATCACGTGATCCGGATGCTGCGCGACCCTGCGGCGCGGGTGCGTCTCGGGGCAGCCGCGGCGTCCGGCGTCCTGCTGGCGCTTGCCTTCCCTGCCATCGACCTGAGCCCGCTGGCCCTCGTCGCGCTCGTGCCGCTCCTGTGGGCGTGGCGCGGCGCCGACCCCGGGCGGGCCGCGGTGTACGGCTTTGTCTTCGGATGCGTGTACTTCGCGATCGTCCTCTACTGGCTCTGGTACTTCGGGATCGTGGCCATCGTCCCCCTCGTCGCCGGCTGTGCGGCGTATACCGCCCTCACCGGAGGGCTAGTCGGCTTCCTGAACCGTGCCGGCCTCCGGTCCCCGTGGTTGATCGGCGCGGCATGGGTGCTGCCCGAGACGCTGCGCGGACGATGGCCGTTCGGCGGCCTCCCGTGGGCGGACCTCGGCGTCGCGCTGCACGACTTCCCGGCGGCACGCGCGCTGGCGAGCTGGGGCGGTGTTGCGCTGGTCTCGTTCCTCGTCGTCGTGTTCAACGCGTACGTGGTCGATCTGGCGCTCGCCGTTCGAGTGCGTGGCACGCGTGCCCTCACCGTCGCGGTCACGGGGGTCGTAGGCGTCGTGTTGATCGTCGGGATCGCCGATGTCGCTCGCTTCGAGCCGCAGCCGACCGGCAAGCTGCGCGTGGCGATGCTCCAGGGCAACGATCAGAACCGGGAGCTCACGCAACTCGAGAAGAGCACGGGATACCTCACCGCGAAGCACATGGCACTGGCGGCGCGCCTGCGAGGGTCCTACGACTTGATCGTGTTCCCCGAGTCGTCGCTCGACCAGTTCAACCCGGAGACGAACCCCGCGTTGCGGAGCCGCCTGGCCGCGGTCGGCGCGGCGCATGGCGCCGACGTCCTCGCCAACGCGGCAGTGCCGGCGCCGGACGGACGCGACTTCAACACGAACCTGCTGTACACGCCGGACGGTCGCCTCGTGGGCACGTATGCGAAGCAGCACCTCGTGCCGTTCGGTGAATACGTGCCGTTCCGGTCGCTGGTCGACTGGACCGGGATCGTCGATCGCATCCCGAACGACTATTCACCAGGAGACAAGAGGACCATCTTCGACCTCAAGGGACACCGCGTCGCGAGCGTCATCTGCTTCGAGTCGGCGTTCTCGCCGCTGGTGCGCGACTTCGTACGCGACGGGGCCGAGATGGTCGTCGTGAGCACGAACAACCGCTCGTACCGGCGGTCCGGCAACGCGGCGCAACACGTCGCGCAGACACAGATGCGCGCCGCCGAGACCGCTCGCCCGTTCCTGCAGGCTTCGATCTCCGGCATCACCACTGCGGTCGACGCGAGTGGGGACGTCAGCCGCACGACGAGCCTGTTCCGCAACACGGTGGTCACGGAGACGGTGACCACGACGACGGGCGACACGCCGTACGTGCGCTTCGGCGACTGGGTCCCCGCTGCCACCGCGGTGCTGCTCTTCGGAGGGGCGGTGGCGGCGCGGCTGCGTCGACGCCCGGCGGCGTTCCCTAGACTCCCCGACGAGGCAGTAAAAGAGCCAGTCGGGAGGATGTCGTGAGTAGCGACGCTCAGAAGGCGGCAGAGCGAGCACTCGACCTGCTCGTGTACGCGCCTGTCGGGGTGGCGTTGTACCTGCGGGACACCGTTCCCACCTTCGTGAACCTGTTCGTCTCCCGCGGGCGAGCGGAAGTCGGACAGCGGAAGCACCAGGCCCAGGGTCAGGTCTCGCAGGCCAAGGCGATGGGGGAGTTCGCCGTCGGCTTCGGCGGCCCGAAGCTGCGCGAGCACCTCGAGAAGGGGATCGCGGTCGCGCGCAAGGGCGCAGAGTCGGTGCTCGCCGGAGTGGGGGAGAGCGACGGCCCCCAGGCGCGCCCGTCGCCCGCGCCGACGTCGGTCCCGCAGCCGCGTGAGGACGCAGCACCTCCTCCGCCAGAGCGCAAAAAGCCTCGGGGGAGCGCGGCGCCCACCGCGACGACGCTCGGAATCCCCGACTACGACGAGTTGTCGGCCTCCCAGGTCGTCGAGCGACTCGACGGCCTCCACCCCGGCGAGCTCGACGCCGTACGCGACTACGAAGAGGCACACCGCGGACGACGCACGATCCTGTTCAAGATCGAGCAGCTGACCGGCTGAGAGCTTCGCTTGGAGGGCAGCCGTTCCGCCACCGTCGAAGATCTGCCGCGCGTCGTCGAGCTCTCACGGCTGCTGCGCGACGAGCTCACGCCGATGAAGGGTGGCGTCCTCTGGTCGAACCGTGAGGCGCGCGCCGAGCCACTGGACACCGCCTTCGCCGCGCTGCTCGCGCGGGACGATGCGCTCGTCGTCGTAGGGACGGTCGACGACACCGTGATCGGCTTCGGGGTTGTCACGCTCGAGCGCCTCCGAACCGGCGAGACGCTCGGGATCATCGGCGAGCTGTTCGTCGAGCCCGGCGCACGCGCGGTCGGCGTGGGGGAGGCGATGGCCGGCGACCTCGTGGCCTACTGCATTGCGCACCAGTGCACAGGCATCGACGCGCTCGCGCTCCCCGGGCACCGAGCAGCGAAGAACTTCTTCGAAGAATCGGGCTTCACGGCGCGCGCGATCGTCATGCACCGAGGACTGAGCCGCCCCGACGGCGAAGCGGGTTGAGCGACCACCCCGAAGTCGCGGTCGGCGCGGTGGTGCAACGGGACGGTGAGCTTCTCCTCGTACGCCGCGCGCACGGCCCCGCCGCCGGCGACTGGTCGCTCCCCGGCGGCCGCGTCCGCTTCGGCGAAGAGCTCCGAGAGGCGACCGTGCGCGAGACCCGCGAAGAGACCGGCATCGACGTCGTCGTCGACCGCTTCCTCGGCTGGGTCGAGCGCATGGGCAACGATCCGGACCCGTATCACTTCGTGATCCTCGACTTCGCCTGTGTCCCCCTCGACGCCCACCAGCCCGCCGCCGCCGCCGACGACGCCACCGACGCCCGCTGGGTCGCCGTCGACGCCGTGGACGGCCTGCCGCTGGTACCTGGTCTGATCGACTTCCTGCAGGAAACCGGCGTGTTGCCTCGTTGACCCACGGGGCCGCTGAGCGTCGGCCGCCCGTCACCGCTGAGGATTATGGGCGGCGCCCCTTGCGC
>JALZAA010000228.1 GCA_030948625.1 Actinomycetota bacterium | reverse complement strand
ATGCATTCATCGAGCGCGGCAACGCAGAGCTCGTGCGCGAGCTCACGCTCCCGTTCCCGGTCAACGTGATCGCCAGCATGCTCGGTCTCCCCCGCGCGGACCTTCCGCAGTTCCATCGCTGGGCGATCGAGCTCATCAGCGTGTCGTTCGACTGGGAACGCGGCACCCGAGCTTCGGCGCAACTGCGCGACTACTTCGCCGGGGTGCTCGCCGAGCGGCGCTTCCACCCCGCGAACGATCTCATGAGCATCCTCGCTGCTTCCGAGCTCGACGGGCAGCACCTCACCGACGAGGAGATCTTCGCCTTCCTCCGGCTGCTCCTCCCCGCCGGCGCCGAGACGACGTATCGCTCGTCGAGCAACCTGCTGTTCGGCCTGCTCACGCATCCCGACCAGCTCGACGCGCTTCGCGCCGACCGAGCGCTGCTGCCGAAGGCCATCGAGGAGGGGCTGCGCTGGGAGCCCCCGCTGACCACGATCGTGCGCACGGCGACGCGCGGCACGGTCGTCGACGGCGTCGACGTCCCGGCCGGCGCCGTGGTCATCACCAACATGGGCTCGGCCAACCATGACGAGAAGTACTGGGAGCGCTCCGAGGAGTTCGACATCCACCGCGAGCAGCGCCAACACCTCGCGTTCGCGTTCGGGCCTCACATGTGCCTGGGGATGCACCTGGCGCGCATGGAGACCCGCGTCGTGCTCGAGCGGATCTTCGACCGGCTCCCGAACCTGCGCCTCGACCCCGCGGCCGACGCGCCGCACATCACCGGCATGACGTTCCGGGCTCCCCCGGCGCTGCCGGTGCTCTTCGGCTGAGAGAGGAGACTCCATGCGGGCGGACGACCTGATCCTCGTGAGCGTCGACGACCACGTCGTCGAGCCCCCCGATCTCTTCGAGGGCCACCTGCCCGACAAGTGGATGGAGTTCGCACCGAAGAGCGTCAGCCGCGACGGCATCGACGTGTGGGTCTACGAGGACAGCGTGATCCCCAACATCGGGCTCAACGCGGTCGCGGGCAGGCCGCCCGAGGAGTACAACATCGAGCCCACCAGCTACGAGATGATGCGCAAGGGTTGCTACGACATCCACGAGCGCGTCAACGACATGAACCGCAACGGCGTGCTCGGCTCGATGTGCTTCCCATCGTTCGTGCAGTTCTGCGGCCAGCTGTTCTCCCGGTCGAAAGACCTCGACATGGGGCTCAACCTGCTGCGCGCCTACAACGACTGGCACATCGACGAATGGTGCGGCACCTACCCCGGGCGCTTCATCCCGCTCTCGATCCCGCCGATCTGGGACCCGCAGCTCATGGCGGACGAGGTACGGCGAGTCGCCAAGAAGGGCTGCCACGCGGTCACGTTCTCGGAGAACCCGTTCAAGCTCGGGTGGCCACACATCTTCGGCGACCACTGGGACCCCTTCTTCGCCGCCTGCGAGGACGAAGGCACGATCATCTGCCTGCACATCGGCTCCTCGTCGACGCAGATCGAGATCGCGCCCGGCGCGCCCATCGACATCATGATCACGCTGACGCCTCTGAACACCATGCAGGCCGCGACCGACCTGCTGTGGTCGCAGGTGCTCCGGAAGTTCCCGAACCTCAAGTTCGCGCTCTCCGAGGGCGGGACGGGTTGGCTGCCTTATTGGTTGGAGCGCATCGACTACGTGTACCAGCAACACCGCTTCTGGACCGGCCAGGACTTCGGCGACACGCTCCCGAGCCAGGTGGCGCGCGACCACTTCACCTTCTGCTTCATCAGCGACCGCGCCGGCGTCGACGAGCGTGAGGCCATCGGCATCGACAACATGACGTGGGAGTGCGACTACCCGCACTCCGACTCGTCGTGGCCGAACTCACCGGAGTCGGTGGCCAAGCAGCTCGACGGCGTCAGGGACGACATCGTCGACAAGATCACGCACGACAACGCCATGCGCATCTTCCGGTACGACCCGTTCGCCCACCGGCCGAAGGAGCGCAGTTCGACAGCGGCGCTCCGAAGCGAGACGCCGGGCTAACCCGCTCGACGTCGGTGGCGGAGCTCGGGCACGAGCCCGGC
>JALZAA010000218.1 GCA_030948625.1 Actinomycetota bacterium | reverse complement strand
CGCCCGAACGGGCGGGACTCGTCCTCGTCGCGCTCATCCTCGTCGCCGCGGTCGCGAACCTGAACCTCGCCGTCGCCAACGTCGCCCTTCCCGACATCGGGCGGGCGTTCAACTCGTCACAGACCGCGCTCAACCTCGTCGCCGTGGGTTACTCGCTGGGCCTCGCAGCCTCGGTGCTCTACCTCGGGGCGCTCGGCGACCGGTACGGGCGCAAGATGCTGCTCGTCTTGGGCGTGCTCCTGTCGATACCGGCCTGCCTGCTCGCCGCGTTCGCCCCCTCGGACGGCGTGCTCGTGGTCGCCCGACTCCTCGGCGGGCTCTCGGCCGGAATGGCCTTCCCGACGACGCTCGCGCTCATCACCGCGTTGTGGTCGGGGCCGGCCCGCACGCGGTCGATCGCGCTGTGGTCCGCCCTGGGTGGCGCGATCGCCGCGCTCGGACCGCTCGTGGCCGGCGCACTGCTCCAGCACTTCTGGTGGGGATCCGTCTTCTTGATCACCCTCCCGCTCGCTGTCATCGCGCTGTTCCTCGCGGTCGCGTTCGTCCCGAGCCATGTCAACGAGACGACCGACCGCGTCGACAACGTCGGAGGCTTCCTGTCAATCCTGCTCGTAGCCGCGTTGGTGCTGACCATCAACTTCCTCCCCGTGCCCAACAAGGGCGCGCTGGCGCTCGGGCTTGCGGCGATCGCGGTGGCGGCCGGGATCGGCTTCTTCATCCGGCAACGGCGTGCGAGGTTCGCTCTCTACGACCTCGACGTGGCCAAGCGCCGCATCTTCTGGGTCGCCGCGACCGCGGGGATCATCGTGTTCGGTTCGCTGATGGCCGCCATGTTCGTGGGCCAGCAGTTCCTGCAGAACGTTCTGGGGTACTCCACCCTCGAAGCCGGCGCCGCGATCCTTCCCGCAGCTCTCCTCATGGTGATCGTCGCGCCCAGGTCGGCAAAGCTCGTCGAGACGCGGGGATCCCGGTTCACCCTGCTCGCCGGCTACTTGTTCTGCCTCCTCGGCTTCCTGACGATGCTGCTGCTCTGGAACGAGGGCATCTCGTACTGGAAGGTCGCGCTCGGCTACGCCTTCATCGGGATCGGCGTAGGGCTCGCCGGCACGCCGGCATCCCATTCGCTCACGGGCGCGGTGCCGGTGAAGCGAGCCGGGATGGCATCCGCCACCGCCGACCTGCAGCGCGACCTCGGCGGCGCGATCATGCAGTCGATTCTCGGCGCGCTCCTCACCGCCGGGTACGCAACCGCCTTCGGGAAGACGATCGCCGGTACGCCCAACGCGTCCCAGATCACGGACAGCGTCCAGGCGCAGCTCACGAAGTCGTTCTCCAGCGCCGAGAACACGGCGCAGCAGTACCCCCAGTACTCGAAGCAGATCATCTCGACCGCCAAGTCGTCATTCGTCGACGGCGCCAACTGGGCCTACCTCGCCGGCATCCTCGCCGTCGTGCTCGGTGCAGTCGTCGTCTTCCTTCTCTTCCCGAAGAAGCAGCGCGAGGACGAGCTACTGGCCGAGTATGGCCAGCAGGATGCCGAGGATGCCGAGGACGCAACCGCGAGCAGATCGGTTGAACCCACCGGTGCCTGACCCACTGCTCGAACGGATGGGATGACGAGGAAGTGGACGTAACGCTTCTTGCATCGAGCGCGTCGGATCTCGTCGCGGCGCGCTCGCAGATGGCCTTCACGCTCGGCTTTCACATCCTGCTGGTTCCGTTGGGCGTAGCGCTCCCGGCGATCACGCTGATCGCGAACTGGCGAGGCGTACGCAAGCGCGACGACGTCGCGCTGCTCCTGGCCCGCCGTTGGTCGAAGGTCATGGCGTTGACCTTCGCGGTCGGCGCGGTGACCGGCACGGTCCTGTCGTTCGAGCTCGGACTCCTGTGGCCCGGTCTCACGGGCAAGTTCGGGAGCGTGTTCGGATTGCCGTTCAACATCGAGGCGATCGCGTTCTTCCTCGAGGCGATCCTCATCGCGATCTACATCTACGGCTGGGACCGGTTGAGCCCACGAGCCCACCTCTGGACGGGTGTTCCCATCCCGTTCGTGTCCATGGTCGGCGCGGCCGGCGTCGTAGCCGCCAACGCGTGGCTGAACACGCCGCAGGGCTTCAAGCTCGGATCTGACGGGGTGCCGAAGAGCGTCGACGTCGCGTCAGCGCTCTTCACGCCGGCCTTCCCGTGGGAGTTCGCCCACATGATCATCGCGGCTTACCTGGGCGCGGGATTCCTCGTCGCCGGCGTCTATGCGGTCGGCATGTTGCGCGGTCGCAACGACCGCTACCACCGGCTCGGCTTCCTGATTCCGTTCACCGTCGCGGCCGTCCTCATGCCGGCCCAGTTGGTCGTGGGTGACCAGATCACGCGGATGGTGATTCGGGAGCAGCCGGTGAAGTTCGCGGCGATCGAAGGAATCCAGAAGTCCGGTGACCACGAGGCCGAAGCTCTCTTCGGCTACCTGCCGGGGAACGGCAAGGACGACAACGCCAGCATCAAGTACGCGATCAAGATTCCCAATCTGGCCTCGTTCCTCGTCGGCGGCAGCGCCGACACGGAGATCAAGGGTCTCAACGCGGTGAAAGCCGACGACCGGCCGCCGGCGAACATCGTGCACCTCTCGTTCGACGTCATGGTGTTGACCGCGTCGGCCCTCGCGTTGCTCGTCCTGTGGTTCGGCCTGGTGTGGTGGCGACGGCGACGCCTGCCGAAGACGCGGTGGTTCTTGCGCTGCGCAGCAGTCTCCGGCGTCGCTCTTCTGGTCACTATCGAAGCGGGCTGGATCGTCACCGAGGTCGGCCGCCAACCGTGGGTCGTCTACAACGTGCTGCGGACGAAGGACGCCGTGACCGACAACGGAGGCATCTGGGTCTTCTTCGCGCTCATTGTCGTGTTATACGTGCTCGTCGCCGCGGCATTGATCACGGCGCTCCGAGTGATGGCCCGGCGGTGGCGTGACCAAGACGAGCTCGCCGACTCCGACGTCCCGTACGGGCCACGAGGACCGCTGCGGCTCGGCGACGGATCAGCGCCGGCCGTCGGCGAAACGGTTCGCGCCTGATGGCGGTCGCGGCCGCGTGCATCCTCTGGTTCGGCGTCATCATGTACGCCATCTTCGGCGGCGCCGACTACGGGGCCGGGTTCTGGGATCTCTCCGCCGGCGGCACGCGCCGCGGCGAACGGCCGCGTGGCCTCATCGACAACGCGATGGCCCCCGTCTGGGAGGCCAACAACGTCTGGCTCATCCTCGCCGCCATCGTGTGCTGGACCGCGTTCAGCTCCGCGTTCGGCTCCATCATGCGAACGCTGTTCATCCCGATCATCCTCGCCGGCATCGGCATCGTCGTGCGCGGCACCGGATTCGCGTTCCGCAAGGTGGCGCAGAGGGCCGGACGCAATCGGGTGCTCACGGCCGCGTTCGGGATCTCGTCGGTCATCACGCCGTTCATGCTCTGCGCCGCGCTCGGTGGGATCGCGTCAGGCCGCGTCCCCCCGGGGAACACCCAGGGCAGCCTCTGGGCGAGCTGGCTCAACTCCACGTCGATCACCGTCGGGATCTTCGGCGTCCTGATCTCTGCCTTCGTCGCCGCGACCTTCCTCGTCGCCGACGCGAATCGTTACTACGACGAAGTGATGGCGTCGTACTTCAGGATCCGAGCCTTCGTGATCGGTCTGCTGGCGGGCCTCGTGGCGTTCGTCGGCCTCTTCGTGCTCCGCGCCGACGCGCCGTACATCCACCGCGGCCTCCTTCACGAGGGCCTCCCGTTCGTGATCGCGTCGGCCGTGTTCGGTCTCGCCGCCCTGGGCGCGCTGTGGCGACAGTACGGCGGCCGGCGAGTGCGCGTGCTCGCCGTCGCCACGGTGGTATCGGCGCTCGTCGGTTGGGGCGTTGCGCAATATCCGTACGTGTTGCCGACGTCCCTGACGATCGATCAAGCCGCGGCGCCCAACTCCGTCCTCGTGTGGCTCGTGGTCACCTTCATCCTCTTCGCCGTCACGGTGGCGCCGGCACTGCTGCTGCTCTGGGTCCTCGACCAGCGCAGCCGCCTCGACGAAGGCACGGAGACGACCGCGACCTCTGGCCGCCATCGCGTCGTCATCGTCGGCGGCGGCTTCGGTGGCCTATTCGCCAGCAAGGCCCTCGCCATGGGCCCGGTCGACGTCACCCTGATCGACCGGCACAACTACCACCTGTTCCAACCGCTCCTGTATCAGGTCTCCACCGGCATCCTGTCGGAGGGGCAGATCGCTCCCCCACTGCGCGACGTGACACGGAACGCACGCAACTGCCGCGTCGCGCTCGCCGAGGTCGCGGCCTTCGACCTCGAAAACCGCACGGTGTCCGCCATCGACCCCATCGGCAAGCGGACGGAGATCCCGTACGACACCCTCATCGTCGCCGCCGGTGGCCGCACGTCGTACTTCGGCAACGACCGGTTTGCGTTCTTCGCACCGGGAATGAAGACCGTCGACGACGCGCTCGAGCTGCGCCGGCGGATCTTCGGTGCGTTCGAGCTCGCCGAGCTCGAAACCGACCCCGACGAGCGTCGCCGGTGGCTCACGTTCGTGGTCGTCGGTGCGGGGCCCACCGGGTGTGAGCTCGCCGGTCAGATCCGTGAGCTCGCGGAACGGTCGCTCAGCCACAACTTCCGGACGATCGACCCGACGACCACCCGTGTCCTGCTCCTCGACGGGGGCGAGGAGCCGCTCGCGAGCTTCGGCAAGAACCTCTCGGGCAAGGGCCGGAAGGAGCTCGAGCACCTGGGTGTCGAGCTGCGTATGGGCTGTCGCGCTACCAACGTCGATTTCGGCGGACTCGACGTGCAGACGCCCGACGGTCCCGAACGCATCGATGCGCACACTGTGATCTGGGCCGCCGGCGTCGCGGCCTCACCGCTCGCAAAGCAGCTGGCCGACGCCTCGGGCGCGGAGACCGACCGCGCGGGCAGGGTGGCGGTACTTCCCGACTGCACGCTGCCGGGCCACCCGGAGGTCTTCGCCATCGGCGACATGATGAGCCTCGACCACCTGCCGGGCGTGGCCGAGGTCGCGATGCAACAGGGCCTCTTCGCCGGCCGCACGATTCGTCGTCGACTCCAGGGCGACGACCGCGTGGTCGCGTTCAAGTACGTCGACCTGGGGAGCATGGCCACGATCGGGCGGTTCCGCGCGGTCGTGGAGTTCAAGGGCATGCGCCTCAGCGGCTTCGCCGGATGGCTCATGTGGCTCGCCGTGCACCTCGTGTTCCTCACCGGGTTCCGGAACCGATTGGGTGCGCTCTTCCGCTGGACGGGCGCCCTCCTCGGTCGTCACCGCGACGAGCGCGCCTTCACGGTTCGCCGCGCCTCGGTCGGCGACGACAGCTACGCGTCGGTGCTGCCCATACCCACCGACCAAAAGCGCACCTGATTGTCGGCAAACCGCGCAGAGCCGTCGATTCCTCCGCCCTCGCGCCTCATGGGCCGGCCCGGTTGCAATGCATCCCAAGCGGGCGACGGCCGGCTCGCTACGGTGATCCACACACGCACCAGCTACTCGGCGTAAAGCGAACCGGAGGTGGGGGCCGTGGAGTTCTGGATCGGCGGCAGCATTCTGTACGTCGTCCTGTTGATCACTCTCGGGATCATCACGATCAGGCGGGGCCATTGGGTGATGTTCGTCATCGGCCTCTTCCTGCCGTTGTTCTGGCTCATCGGCGCCCTGTTGCCGCCGATCCGGTCGGAGTATTGACGGCTCGGCTCGGCCCGACCGCCCGTCGCGGCGCCTGACCTTTCTCTAGTCGCGCGAGATCCAGGCCATGAGACGTGCTTCTCGTGATCGAGGTACTGGTCGCCGCGTTGACGCACGGACCGGGTTACTGGCGGGCCATCGCGACCTGGAGTCGCTGCTCCGGCGAGATCAGATGGTCGTGATCGTCCTCGCCGATGTCGAGCTGCACCCAGTTGATGGTGCCCGTGAAGTGGCTGGTCTCGGGGGTGTAGTCGTCGCTCACCGCCGAGCCGGTGTCGGAGCCGAGGTCACACGTCTCGTCGCCGGAGTAGATCAGCGGGACTGTCGCGTCCACCCGGCCCTCGCCAACCTTCTTCCCGTCGACGTACAACGTCACGGTCCCACCTTTGGCGAGACCACCGCCGTCGTAGCCGAATTCCATCCTGATCTGGTGCAAGCCGGCGGGCATCGGCGCGTCGCCGTAGATCTTGAAGAGCCGGAGTCCGAGGAGGTTATGGCAGTACGCGGGCGTGCCGTCGCGCAGGTAGAGGGCCCAGCCGGCGAACTCGCCGCCCTGGGCAACGATCACGCCGTTGGCGCCGCCCTCCGGCACGACGATCTCGGCGGTCACTGCGTGCGACTTGTTCTTGAGGTTGATCACCGAGCTCTCGCTCAACCGTTTCATCCCACCGAAGAGGAGCTGCGAGTTCCCCTTCACCAGCTCGGGCCGCCCTGCCACGTCGGAGTTGAAGCGCTCGACACGGCGGTCGTCGAGCGGCAGCACCTGGTACTTGACCGCCTCGATCAGGAAGAGGCGCTGGAGATGGGCGAGCTTGTCGGGCTGCTCTTCGGCGAGGTCGTGGGCCTGCGTCCAGTCCGTGTCGGAGTAGAGCTCCCAGACGTCTTCGTCGAACGACGGCAGCACGGCGCCCGTCACCCACGGCGTGCTGTGGCGCGTGACCCCGGTCCAGCCCTTGTGGTAGATGCCGCGATTGCAGAACATCTCGAAGTACTGCGTGTCGCGACGGTCGGCGGCGTGCCTGTCGGCGAACGCGTAGGCCATGCTCACGCCGTGCAGGGGCTTCTGCTGGATGCCGTTGACGAAGGAAGGCTCCGGCAGCCCGGCCACGTCGAGCACCGTCGCCGCGACGTCGATCACGTGGTGGAACTGCGTCCGCACCTCGCCCTTCGCCTGGATGCCTGCCGGCCAGTGCACGATCGTGCCGTTGCGGGTCCCGCCCCAGTGCGAGGCCACCTGCTTCGTCCACTGGTACGGCGTGTCCATCGCGTGCGCCCAGCCCACCGCGTAGTGGTTATACGCGTGCGGGGTCCCAAACTCGTCGACGTGCGACGCCATCATCTCCGGCGTCTCGAAGTCGGCGGCGCCGTTCATGACCAAGAGCTCGTTGAAGGTGCCGTTGATCGTTCCCTCGGCGCTCGCGCCGTTGTCGCCGATGATGTAGTAGACGAGCGTGTCCCGCAGCACGTCCAGGTCCTCAAGGGCGTCGAGGAGCCGGCCGACGTGATGGTCGGTGTGCTCGAGGAACCCGGCGTAGGCCTCCATCTGACGCGCCAACACCGGCTTGAGCTCGTCGGCCATGTCATCCCAGGCGGGAATCTCGGCGGGTCTGGCCGTGAGCTCGCAATCGGCGGGGACGACGCCGAGCTCCTTCTGGCGCGCGAAGGTCTCCTCGCGCAGCGCGTCCCACCCGGCGTCGAAGCGATCCTTGTACTTGTCCGCCCACTCCTTGGGCACGTGGTGGGGCGCGTGCGTCGCGCCGGGCGCGAAGTACGCGAAGAACGGCTTGTCGGGCACGAGCGAGCGCTGCTGGCGGATCCACGCGATCGCGTTGTCGGTCATGTCGGCGGTGAAGTGGTACCCCTCCTCGGGCGTCTTCGGCGGCTCCACGGGAATCGTGCCGTCGTAGATGGCCGGGAAGTATTGGTTGGTCTCGCCGCCGATGAACCCGTAGAAGTGCTCGAAGCCGCTGCCGGTCGGCCAGTGCTTGAACGGGCCCATCGGGCTCGTCTCCCAGACCGGCACTTCGTGACATTTCCCGAACTGCGCCGTCGAGTACCCGTTCAGCTGCAGGATCTCGGCGAGGGGCGCGGTGTTCTCCGGACGCGCCGATGTGTAGCCCGGCGCCGACGTCGCGATCTCCGTGATGCCACCCATGTTGACCGTGTGGTGGTTGCGCCCCGACAAGAGCGCGGCGCGCGTGGGCGAGCACAACGCAGTGGTGTGGAACCGGTTGAAGCGCAGCCCCGTGCCGGCCAGCCGCTCGGCGTTCGGGGTTCGACACGGCCCCCCGAATGCGCTCGAGGCGCCGAACCCCGTGTCGTCGATCAGGAGGATCAGGACGTTCGGCGCTCCGTCGGGCGGGCGCAGCGGCTCGATGGGTGGAAACGAGGTGTCCGGGTCCTTGGCGTCGTAGGTCGTGAGACCCACGTGCTCCCGCTCGGGGATCGGCAGGTTCGTGCGAGGCAAATCGTGGTCAGGTGCGGGCGAGCTCATCACCGATCGTCTCCTTCGGTCCGTCCGCGTTGGCGCACGGATTATCGCGAGCCAACAAGTCCGCTGCATCGTCTCCCGAGCAATTGAACATCGAGCGTCAGGCGAGGGCGCGGAGCGTTTGCGACGGTGTTTCGCCGAACGCAGCCCGGTAGGTGACGGAGAACCGGCCCAAATGCCAGAAGCCGCACTCGATCGCGACTTCGGTGACGGTGCGGTCGCTCGGGCTCGACACCCGGAGGGCGCGATGGGCAGCCTCCA
>JALZAA010000217.1 GCA_030948625.1 Actinomycetota bacterium | reverse complement strand
GCACGTTCGCTCGTGCCCTCTTTGGGCCGATAAACGTGATACTTCCGAGCCACCTCACCCTTGGGCTCGAAGTCGGCGAGCAGGGGGAAGTGCAGATTCCGATCCTTCGCGAAGGCCAGATGGCTCCAGACGCCGTCGACGGAGATGCCGAAGAGCGCTGCATCGAACTTCTGGAACTCGGGGAGAACCGCCTGGTACAGGCCCATCTGATCGGAGCAGACCGGGCTCCAGTCCTCCGGGTAGAACGCGAGGATCACGGGCTGCCCCCGAAAGTCGGCAAGCGACACCGTCTGGTCGGGCGTCGAGGGAAGTTCGAAGTCCGGAGCCTTCGTTCCGGCCGGCAGCGGCGTCGCAGTCTCGGACGGCTCGGCTTGCCGGTTCACCGACGGTCCAATCGTTCCGACGAAGGCGATATTCCTCGCGGTCCATGCGAGGTCCTTGTTGCCCCGTTCGGTGGATGCGAGACTTCATCTGCGGCTGCTGTCGCAGGAGTGCAAATGGCAGGGATGGGCTGGGTGTCGGCGTGAGCGTCTACGTCCCCACGCGGCATGTCGAGTTCACGTCGACGCGTCGCATGCTGGTGCTGCTGGTACTTCTGTTGCCCGCGGCGGCGATCGCCCTGTGGTCGTCGAGTGACGTGGCTCACGCCTGTGACCCGGTGACCGGTGAGGGATGCGACACGGTTCCGTCGTCGAGCGCGCCGTCCGCTTCTACGGGCGCGCCTTCGACGGCCCCACCGCAGACGTCGCCGCCTCAGACAGCCGCGCCCCCGACCGCGCCACCGGGCGGGGGACCGGTCGTGCCGACAACGCAAGCTGCGCCCACGACCGTCGCTCCCACCGCGCCGCCGACCACCCTGCCGCCGCCGTCGACCGCGGCCCAGCCGGCGACCAAATCCGATTCCGGAGGGGGAGGCGTGCCATGGCAGCTTGCAGCCGCCGTCCCGGCCGTGCTCCTCGGCGCCGCGGCCATCGGAACGGTCGTCGTGGTGAAGAAGAAGTCCGATCCGCTCGCGGCGTACACCAACACGTGCAACGAGCTGTGCTGGCTGAAGCAGCAGGAGGCCCAGGCAGACGCGGAGGTGCAGGGAACCGAGGCACAGGTGGCCCAGGTCGAGGAGGCGTGGCGTGAAGCGCGCGAATACCTACGCAACCAGCTGAGGGCCGACTACATCGCCCACAAGCAGAAGCGAGCGCTGGCGACCGTCGGCCTTGCCGCCGCCACGCCCATCTCGGCGATCTCTGCCGGCTTGGGGATTCCCTTGAGCGTGGCCATGTACGGCACGAGGTCGCAGTGGTATGGCTACTTCGACCCCAAGCATTGGAACGCGCAGGTGAACGAGGAATTGATCTCGGCCCAGGGCCTGATCGACGGCATCCGCAACGAGAAGCAACGGGCGTTGGGCAACAAGCTGGCGTCCGCCAAGCTCCAACAAGACGCGGCCAATGGCGCCCGTCACAACGCCGAGGCGAACCTCGTGGCCATGCGCGCGCAGAACCCGGACGTCACGTTCCCACCTTGCGGGTGTGAGTGATGACCGCCGCGGCGACGCTCAGTTCGTGGCTCGAGGGATTGGGCCTCGAGGTGAAGGAGACCGGCACGCACGCCGGAGACGGCCTGTCGATCATGCCCGCCCACGACGGCGACCCGAGCGTGGCGGTGCAGCGGAGCGATCCCGCGACCTGGGAGGTCGTCCACGATCGGCGCGTCGAGGGGTCGGTGTTGACCTCGGACTGGCACGCGCCTTGGGACACCGAGACCCCGAGCGAAGTGATGAGTCGTGCCGTGCGCGAGGTCGCGTGCGGGTTCCCGCTGGTCGAGTCCGAGACGCACGACGAGGGAGGCGACGTCGCCATCCGGTTACGCGCCCCGGTCTTCGACGAAGGGCTCACGCGTCAGGCCTTTGTCCTCACCGTGTCGTCGGTGCTCAACGCGGCGCGGGTTCTCGATCTCGTGATGGCGCGCCGGGCCGAGGACCGCGCGTCCTGGCAAGAGTTCGAGGCCACCTCCGACCAGCGCGGGCGGGAGCAACAGCAGCTGATCGACCGGATGACCGAGCCCCACACCGACACCGACACCGACACCGACGCCGACGCCGATGCCGACGGTGAAGCGACGGAGCCGGTCGCGCCCACCCCGCCTGCCCCGCCCACCCCGTCGGCTGACGACACGCTGCCGGCCACCGACTGGTCACCGAGCCACGTGGTGACGCGGCGCGCCAAGGCATGGGTGCAGCCCAACCCGGCCGGCGCCCGCGCCGGCGAGCTCAAGCGGCGGGTCCCCGTACAGGTCGTCGAGCGTGAGGGCGACTGGGCGCACGTCGTCACATCGAACGGATGGACGGGCTGGATCGACAGCCGCGATCTCAAGGCGCACTGACGCCGAACGACTGACTCGATCAGGTCTGGGGGCCTTCGATGACACCTACTCCTCCGACGCCGCCGACTCCGCCGGCCGGGACTGCGGCGACGCCTCCACCCCCGCCGCGCCGGCGCGGTCTCAGCAGGAATGTGATCGTCGCGTTGGTGGTCGTCGTGGCCTTGGTGGTGGCCGCGGTCGTGATCGCGCTGGTCGTGGCGTCCGGCGGTGGCGACAGCACAGCCAAGAAGAAGGAGGTGTTCACCGAGCCGATCTCTTCGACGCGGAACCCGTTCTCGCCGCCCGTCGGGCAGGACAGCTCGAACGTCACGCCCGTCCAGCAGGGCGGCAACACCACGCAGACGGGTGGGCAGCAGGGTCTGTACGGCGGGACGCTGCAGCAGGGAACCTGCGACAAGACCCAGCTCATCACGTTCTTGCAACAGAACCCGGACAAGGGCACGGCGTGGGCCGGCGCGCTCGGGATCACACCCGACCAGATCTCGACCTACGTCCAGAGACTGACGCCCGTGATTCTTCGTTCGGACACGCGTGTCACGAACCACGGGTTCAAGAACGGGCGCGCGACCTCGTTCCAGACGGTGCTCCAGGCCGGGACCGCGGTGCTCGTCGACGAAAAGGGCGAGGTCGTGACGAAGTGCTACTGCGGCAATCCGCTCACCACGCCGCTGTCGTACCCGCCGGTGTACTTCGGCCCGAGGTGGAACGGCTTTTCGCCGAACAACCTCACGATCATCAAGCAGAACACGACGACCATCAACATCTTCATCCTGATCGACGTCCGCACCAACCAGCCGTTCCAGCGCCCTGCCGGGACCGACGGCACGCAGGACACTCCGAGAACGGGCACACCGACCCCGCCGCCGCCGAGCTCGGCGCCGGCTACCACGGCGCCGCCGCGGACCACGCAACCGCAGGGGCCGTCGCCCGAGGATCAGGCCAAGGCCAAGTTGAACCAGGGGTCACAGCAGTGTCGCCCGTTCCCGGCTCCGATCCAGGACAGCACTTCGATCAACATCACGACTCAGCCGAGCAGCGCGCCGAACTCCTTCCTGCTTCAGGCGGTGACGCAGACAACGAGTGGAGGGACGCAGACGTTCCAGTGGACCGTGAACAGGTCGACGATCGCGTTCACGCCGATCAACGACCTCGCGCAGGCGGCCAGCAACCATTGCTCACTGCTGCGCTGACGAGCCGACGTTGCTAGCGTGCGGCGACCTCGGATGGAGGGGGACGTAGATGCGTCGCATCGTCATCGCAGCGATCAGCGCGGCAGCCCTGAGCGTGTTCTTGGCGCTCCCGGCAGGTGCCGGCGCCCCCGGCTTCGTGACCGTCAACCCATCCACGGGCGCGCCGGGCGATCCGATCACGGTGTCCGGCAACTGCGGTGTCTCGGAGAGCGGATTCCCGGTCAACGTCCGCTTCATCCAGGGTTCTCTCAACGAAGCGCTGGGCTCGACCGAGACCGCGGCCAACGGCTCGTTCTCAGTCAGCGCAACGGTTCCAGCCGGTGCGCAGCCGGGGGCGGCGACGATTCAGGCGGAGTGCGTCGTCGATTCGTTCGCTCCGCTCACGACGGGCTTCACGGTCACCGCACCGCCGACGCCTCCGGAGCCTGCCCCGCCGGCCGCAGCGGAGCCGGTGTCCGCGGCGCCCGTCTTCACCGGCTGAGCTACTGGAGGACTCGAGCGCGCAGGCGCTGATACTCCTCATCGGTCAGTCGCCCCTCGCTCTTCATGCGATCGAGCTTGTCGAGCTCGTCGGCGACGCTGAAACCGATTGTTTGACGGAGCTCGTCGCGGGCCTGGACTGCTTGCCGGTTGGCTCGTTCCGCGATGCCGGCGTGCTGGGTGATCAGGTAGAGGAGCACACCCAAGAACGGAAACAGGATCACGAAGATCACCCACAGCGCTTTGACTCCTCCGGACATGTCGTGGCGTCGGAACAAGTCGGAGAAGACGTTGATGATGAGAAAGAAGAGGATGACCCAAGCGAACACATAGAGCACGGCCAACAGAAAGTCGCCGAACGTCCAGTCTGCAGCGAGTACTTGCACCCTGCCTCCTCCGTCGCGCGGGCGTTGCGCACGAGTATCGCAGGGGAAGTGCAGCGACGCTACGACCATCCTGGCACAATGGCCGCGTGGCAGGGCAGGACGGCGCGTACGAGGTTGCGGACATCGAGTTCGATGCGGAGGGAGCGACCCTTCGCGGGTGGCTCTACCGTCCCCGGTCGCGCGCATCCGCCGCACCGGTGGTCGTCATGGCGCACGGCTACAACTGCCTCAAGGAGTTCTATCTGGACAAGTACGCGGCGTCGATCGCAAGCGCCGGGCACGTTGTGCTCGCCTACGACCACCGGAACTTCGGCGACAGCGACGG
>JALZAA010000213.1 GCA_030948625.1 Actinomycetota bacterium | reverse complement strand
CCACCGCCTCCCCCGCCCCGCCCCGCCTGTCGTGCACCGCGCGTCACGGAAGCTCGCTTCGCATCTTGACGCAGCGGGCCTGTGGATCGATAGAGCGATTTCCCTGTGGATTCAGCGCCTTTCCTTCCACAGCCTTGGGGACAGACAGCGTGCGGATGGAGAGCCCTGGGAATGGCACACCCCTCATTTGTCCGGTGGGGTGTGACAACTACGTCCTCAGGGCGCGACAAAGCCACTGGGGGTTGACCTGGAACGGTCGAACGCTGCCGGTCGGGCGCCGGGTTAGTCGGAGACGACGTCGATGCTGAGCGTGACCTCGACGTCGGCGTGCAGCTTCACGGGAACCTCGGCGGCGCCGAGCTCCTTCAGCGGTTCGGCGAGCTGTGCGTTCCGGCGATCGACCTCGACTCCGGTCTGGGCGCGCACGGCATCGACGATGTCGGCCGTCGTCACCGAGCCGAAAAGTCGCCCGCCCTCGCCGGCGCGGGCGCGCACCTCGATGCGGCGCCCGGCGAGCTGATCAGCAACGCCCTGCGCAGATTCGCGGTCGCGCGTCTCGCGCACCTCGCGATTGCGTCGCATCGCCTCCGCCTGTTGCACGACGCCGCGAGTTGCGTTCATCGCGAGCCCGCGAGGCACGAGGTAGTTGCGCGCAAAGCCGTCGGCGACCTCGATCAGGTCGCCCTTGCGCCCAACGTTCTCGACGTCGTCGCGCAGGACGACCCTCACGACTGCGCCTCGCCGTCGCCGGCCGGTGCGGCCGCCGCGGCCTGCGGCTCGGTCTCGCCACCGGTTTCGGGCGGAGCTTCCGCGCCGCTCTCAGCCGGTGCGGCAGAGCCCTCGCTGCTCGCGGCCGCGGGCGGCGCTTCGGGCATGGCCGCGGGCGGCGTTTGGGGTATGGCCTCGGCCGGCATCTCGCGCTCGCGGTCGCCACGGTCGCCGCGCTCGCGGTCGCGACGACCGCCCCGTCCCCGCTGGGTCACCTGCCGGACGCTGTAGGGCAGCAACGCCATCTCGCGCGCGACGCGAATCGCGCGCGCCACGGCACGCTGCTGCTGCGCACTGTTGCCCGTGACACGGCGGGCCCGGATCTTGGCCCGCTCCGACATGAACCGGCGCAGCAGGTTCACGTCCTTGTAGTCGACCCAGTCGATGTTCTCCGACGAGAGGATCGACACCTTCTTCTTGACCACGCGGCGACGGTCGGTCGCCTGGGACTTCTTCTTGTTCTTGTCTCGCGCCATCGTCGGTCAGCTCGCCTCGTTGTCTGGTTCGAATCGCATCAGAAGGTCAGAACGGCTCTTCGCTGAACTCTTCGCCGCCGCTGACCTGCGCGGGCTGGGGGCTCTCGCCCCCACGCCCGCCGGCGCGGCCTCCGCCGCCGGTGTCGCCGCCACCCCCGCCGCCGAAGTCGCCGCCGCCCCTGCGGTCGTTCTTGGTGACCTGGGCGGTGGCGAACCGGAGACTGGGGCCGACCTCGTCGGCGATGATCTCGACGACATTGCGCTTGTTGCCGTCGCGGTCCTCGTAGCTGCGTTGCTCGAGGCGGCCGGTGACCACGACGCGCGAGCCCTTGGCGAGCGACTCGCTCACGTTCTCGGCCATCTCGCGCCAGCAGACGACGTCGAAGAAGCTCGTCGCCTCCTGCCACTCGTTGGTGTTGCGGTCCATCCAGCGCCGGTTCACCGCCACGCCGAAGCGCGTGTTCGACGCACCGCTCGGCGTGTAGCGCAGCTCGGGATCGCGAGTCAGGTTGCCCACGACCGTGACCGTGTTGCCGTTTGCCATGTTCGGTTCCTCCCTATGCGTCCGCCGCGGTGCCCGCCGTCTTCGGCGGCCCGTAGGCCTGCTCGGGGATGCGCAGCACCTTGTGGCGGAGAACTTCGTCAGCCAGGGAGAGCACCCGGTGCAACTCACTCATCGCCTCGGGCTCGGCTCTCGCTTGCAGGACCACGTAGTAGCCCTCCGTGCGGTGCTTCACCTCGTAGGCGAATCGCCGCTTCCCCCAGTAGTCCACGAGCCCGGGCTCGGCGCCCTTCGACTGGATCAGCTGGGAGAACCGGTCGACCGCGGCCCGGATCGTCTCCTCCTCCAGGTCCGCGTCGAAGATGATCATGACCTCGTACGGCCGCAAAGGCTCGTACCTCCTGTGAGCCGCGACCCCGGGATCCGGGGTCGAGGGCTCCCGGCTGCGCCCGGCGAGCCGGACGGCAAGGAGCAGGGTGGGTTGGAACGATTCAGGCTACCAACCTTCGACGTGACCTATCGATGCAGACCTTAGCGATGGGGTGCGACAACTACGAGGGGCACCGGCCTCACCCGTACGATCACGGCGACCGAGGAGCAAGATTGCCGAAGAGCCGGACCGAGGCGTTCAGCGACGGCGTGTTCGCGATCGCCATCACGCTGCTCATCATCGAGGTGCGGGTGCCCAGCTCCGGGGCGGGTGACCTCGCCGGCGACCTCGCCAACCACTGGCCGTCGTATGCGGCCTACCTGGTCAGCTTCGCCATCATCGGGATCATCTGGGTCAACCACCACGACATCTTCGAGCGCATCACGACGGTGGATCGCCGCCTTCTGTTCCTCAATCTCCTGCTGTTGATCACCGTGGCGTTCCTGCCGTTTCCGACCGCCCTCCTGGGCGAGTACATCCGCAAGGGAGACAACGCCCACATCGCCGCCGCCGTCTACAGCGCCAACATGACCCTGATCGGCCTCGCGTTCATCGCCATCTGGACCTATCTCGCGCGCACGCCGGCGCTGCTCGCGACGGGGTTCGGCACGGAGGACGTGCGTCGGGCCCGGCGGGCCGCCGCGGTCGGACCGGTCCTCTACGGGCTCTCGATCCCGCTCGCGTTCGTCAGCCCGGTGGCGTGCCTCGTCGTCTACGCCGCGCTCGCCCTGTACTTCGCGATCGCGTTCACCGTGGGCGGACGCGCCGACGAGGTCACGGGCAGCCGCTGAGCCCGCCGGCGGGCAGCTTGTCCCGCAGCGTCTCGAGGGCGTAGTCGTAGGGGGCTCGAGATCTGTACGCAGGGCACTCGGACACCGCGCGATCGGGGCACGGTTGCATCAGCAGCCGGTCGACCGGTCGACCGGAAGCGTCGTAGAAGCCGATGTCGAGCGCGACGGGCACGGTCGACATCGTGAACGAGCCCTGCGTGGTGCCGCCGAACACGAACAGCATGCCGTCGTAGGCGCCGAGGTCGGTCCGGCGCATCAGTCCGGTGGCCCGCTCGTCGCCGGCGTCGGCCCCGACGATGCGCCGGCAATCGCCGCCGATGTCGAGGCGGACCTCGGTGAGCCCGGGAAAGGGCGCCGACGCCGGGCGTGCGCCCGCCAGCACGGAGCCGAGCAGGCCGGTCGGCGCCGGCGTGGCGCCGTCGTCGCGCAACAGCAGCGCCACTCCACCGCCGATTGCCGCGGCGGCGAGGGCGACGAGGACCGCCGCCGCGACCAGCCGGCGCCGTCCCGTCACGCGGGGGCGGCGCCGAACAAGCCGAACGCCTCGGCCACGTCGTCGGCGAGGTGGTACGTCTCGTCGCTGGACGGGAACCGCCCGGCGCGGACGTCCTCCGCGAACCGTGAGACCGCCGCCGTCGCGTCACTCTTCAGCGACGCGTACCGACGCACGAACTTCGGCTTCATCCGGTCCTCGAGCCCGAGAAGGTCGTGGTACACGAGGACCTGCCCGTCGCAATGACGCCCGGCGCCGATCCCGATGGTCGGCACGGGCACGGCGTCGGTCACGAGGCGCGCGACCGCGTCGGGCACGCACTCGAGCACGATCGCGAAGCACCCCGCGTCGGCGAGAGCCACGGCGTCGTCGACGATGGCCTGGGCGGCGTCGAGCTGCTTGCCCTGCACCTTGAAGCCACCCACGGCATGGATGGACTGCGGCGTGAGGCCGACGTGACCCATCACGGGGATCTCGGCGTCGAGGATCGCTTCGACGGCGCCGAGGCGCTTGCGGCCGCCCTCCAGCTTCACCGCCGACGCGCCCGCGCGCACGAGCTGCGCCGCGTTGCGGACCGTGTCCTCGAGGGAGACGTGGTAGCTCAGCCACGGCAGGTCACCGATGAGGAGCGCCTGAGGCTTCGCCCGAGCCGCGGCGGCGACATGGTGCGCCATGTCGTCCGTGGTGACCTGGAGCGTGTTCTCGTAGCCGAGGACGACCATGGCGAGCGTGTCGCCGACCAGGATCATGTCGACGCCGGCGGCGTCGGCGACCCGGGCCGACGGGAAGTCATAGGCGGTCACCATCACCAGGGGCGGCCCCTCGCCCTTGCGGGCCCGGACGTCGGGCGCGCTGAGCGGCGCTCGCATGTCGAGGGGCGACGACGCTGTCGTCATCTCCGAACCTCCACCGTCCGGGGCACCCACGGCTCCCGGCAGCACCGTGAGCGTAGCCCGAACGCCGGGGGTACGGTCCGAAATGCATGACCCAGCGCGTGTGCGAGAACTGCGCCTTCCCGGACGAGGAGCTCGCGCTGGTGCGGCGGGTGTACGTGACGCCGGAGACCTGGGACACCCCTGGCTCCCGCGAGGTCGTCGAGGAGACCGAGCTCTGGTGCGTCTCGTGCCGGTCGCAGTACCCGCACGAGCTCGTCGAGGACGAGGAAGGCGAGGACGAGGAAGGCGAGGACGAGGAAGGCTGAACCCGGCCGCCCGACCTCCTTACGTGTGTCAGCCAACGGCGCGGGAGTGTCGGTCGGCGATGGCCTCGCTCTCGATGCCCCACGACACGATCCGCTCCGGATGGATGCGGATCAGCGCCGGCTGCTCGAGCGCCTCGGCGCGGCCGCGGACCTCGATGCCGCGCGGCCGCCACGGGTTCGTGCTCGCCAGATCGTCGATGACGATCGCGGCGCGCCCCGTTGTGCGCACGTCGCGGTACTTCTTCGACTGCTCGAAGTCGCGGCCGCCGACGTCGATCGTGTCGTGGTCGACGTTGTAGCTCCAGCCGACCGGTGCGACGTGCGGCGTGCCGTCCTTGCCGACGGTGGCAATCCGACCGAGCCGGCGCTCACCCTGGAGATAGGCCAGCTCGCGATCCGTGAAGGCGCTCATCGCGTTCCTCCCGACGGGATGGTGTGCTCGGCCCGGAGTGACGTCGCCCGAGGAGGTACCGCCGGTCGAGATGGTTCCAGCCGCAGTCGAGGCACACCTCGACCACGTAGCACGCGAACTCGTCGAAGGCCGCGTTGAGCCTGTCGAGCTCGGCGGCGTTCGTGATGGCGCAGCCGTTGGCCTGCTTCAGCGAGTCGCCGTACGCGTAGGACACGAAGCGCACGCGGTCGCGAGCGCACACAGGGCAGTCGTGGGGAGCCTTCTCGCCGATGTTGCGACCGGCCCGGACGAGCTCCGGATGGGCGTCGCACACGTCACCGCGGCTGATGACGCCGCGACGGAGATCTCGCAGTACCGCCCGCTTCGCCAGTGCGTAGTCGACGTGCCTGGGCATCCCTTCTCCTTGGTCAGCGCCGCGGGCGCAGTGTAGGAGCGCACCGTCGTCCTCGCGCGTCCCATGTCGGCGCCGCCGCCGCACGTCGACGAGCCCGGTGAGCGCGTGCGCCGGCGCACCCGCGTGTGCGCGACGCAGGGTGAACGTGGGGTGGCGGCCCGTGTCCCGCGTACGGCTTGACGGTGACGATGGCCCCCCGCATACTAGCTCTCCGATATATCGAGCCGATATATCCGCACCACCGCCGGACGGAGTCCCCATGCTCGAGCTCGCCATCCTCGGCCTGCTGAAGGAGGAACCCCTGCACGGGTACGAGCTGAAGAAGCGCCTCGGCGAGGCCCTCGGGTTCCTCTGGGGAGTCTCGTACGGGTCCCTCTATCCCGCCCTGCGCCGACTCGAACGGGCGGGGGCAATCGAGATCGTCGCCCCGAAGCCCGCCCCGACCGTCGCCCCCGTTCCGATGCCGGCCACCGGGTCGATCGACGACGAGACGGCGGCGGCGCGGCTCCGCCGGATCCCGAAGCCGACCCGCCGGACCCGGAAGCAGTACCGCCTCACCGAGCGGGGCCACGAGCTCTTCGCCGAGCAGCTCCGGGCCGAGGACGCCCCCGGCGCCGACGACGAGAAGGCCTTCGCGCTGAAGGTTGCGTTCTGCCGCCACCTGTCGAGCGACGCCCGCATCCAGCTGCTCGAGCGGCGCCGGGCCGGGCTGAACGAGCGCCTCGCCCAGGCTCGGGGGACCACCCCGCGCCGCGGCGACCGCTACCTCCGTTCCCTCGCAGAGCACCGCACCGAGTCGACTGCCCGCGACCTCGCCTGGGTCGAGGAGCTCATCGCCGCCGAGCGGCGTGCAGATCATCCCGAACCATCACAGAAAGGCGCGACCGCATCATGAGTCGTTCTCTTCGTGTCGCCATCGCCGGCGTCGGCAACTGCGCGAGCAGTCTCGTGCAAGGCGTCGAGTACTACCGCGACGCCGATCCCGAACAGTCCGTCCCCGGCCTCATGCACGTCGTGCTGGGCGGCTACCACGTCGGCGACGTGGAGTTCGTGACGGCGTTCGACGTCGACGCGGCCAAGGTCGGCCTCGACGTCGGGAAGGCGATCTTCGCCGGGCCGAACAACACGATCCGCTTCGCCGACGTGCCCGAGCTGGGCATGCTCGTCCAGCGCGCGCCCACGCTCGACGGCTTGGGCAAGTACTACCGGGGCACGGTCGAGGAGTCGCCGGCCGAGGCCGTCGACGTCGCCGACGCGCTGCGCGCCGCACACGCGGACGTGCTCGTCAGCTACCTGCCCGTCGGCTCCGAGCAGGCTCAGAAGCACTACGCCCAGGCTTGCCTCGACGCCGGTGTGGCGTTCGTGAACGCGATCCCGGTGTTCATCGCCAGCAACCCCGAGTGGGCGCAGAAGTTCACCGACGCCGGCGTCCCGATCGTGGGCGACGACATCAAGAGCCAGGTCGGCTCGACGCTCGTCCACCGCATCCTCTCGCGCCTCTTCGAGGACCGCGGTGTGGTGCTCGACCGCACGTACCAGCTGAACTTCGGCGGCAACATGGACTTCAAGAACATGCTCGAGCGCGAGCGGCTGGAGTCGAAGAAGATCTCCAAGACCCAGGCCGTCACGAGCCAGCTCGACCACGGTGTCGAGAGCGACGCGGTGCACATCGGCCAGTCCGACCACGTGCCCTGGCTCGAGGACCGCAAGTGGGCCTACATCCGCCTCGAGGGCCGCAACTTCGGCGACGTGCCCCTGAACCTGGAGTTGAAGCTCGAGGTCTGGGACTCTCCCAACTCGGCCGGCGTGATCATCGATGCGCTCCGATGCGCCAAGCTCGGCCTCGACCGTGGGGTCGGCGGGCCGCTGCTCGGGCCGTCGGCGTACTTCATGAAGTCACCGCCGGTGCAGTACCGCGACGGCGAGGCGCACGAGATGGTCGAAGCATTTGCCCGCGGCAATTGACCGGCGGCGGTCAGCAGCCACAATGAGCACGTGACGAACACCGCGAGCTGGGATCGGGTCGCGTCCGGCAAGGCGTCGGACCCACCCGTCGACGTCGTGCGCTACGGGCCCGACGGCCCGACCGAGTACGACCTGCGCATGCTGGGCAGCGTGGCCGGCAAGCGCGTCCTCGACCTGGGCTGCGGCGTCGGGCAGGCCGCCACGACGTTCGCGGTGCAGGGCGCCACCGTGATCGCCGTCGACGCGTCGGCGGGGATGATCGCCCGGGCCCGGCGCCTGGCCGAGAGGGAAGAGGTGCGGGTCGAGTGGCATCACGGCGACCTCGCCGATCTCGCCTTCTTGCGCGCCGAGTCGATCGACCTCGCGTTCAGCGCCTTCGCCCTGAGCGAGGTGGAGGATCTGAGCCGGGTGCTGCGGCAGGTGCACCGCGTGCTCAAGAACCGGGCCGCGTTCGCGTTCTCCTATGAGCACCCGATGGGCCTCATCGTCGGGCGCGAGGCACCGGCGAGCCCGGCAACGCCGATCGACCCCGGCGTGCGCATGTCGTACTTCGCCGAGGACCCCGTCGTGGTCGAGCGCGCCGGCGAGCGCGTCCGCCTCTACGTGCGCACCGTGAGCGACGTGTTCCAGGCCCTGACCCGTGCCGGGTTCCGCGTCGAGCTGATCGTCGAGCCGCTCCCGTCCGCCGACGCCCTCGTGCCACACACGATCGTGTGGCGGGCCCGTAAGGAGGGTGTCTGATCCGCTCCGCTTGCCCCAGGCGCGCGCGGGTCTACCGGCCGGCGGGCTCGATCCCGCGCTCGCGCGCCCACGCGGTCAAACGCTCGTACGCCGTTGCCTCGTCGACGGGGCCTTCGTCGAGCCGGATCTCGAGCAGGTAGTCGAGCGCCTCTCCGACGATCGGCCCCGGCGCGACGCGGAGGAACTCCATCACCTGACGGCCGTCGAGCGACGGGCGAATCCGGTCGAGCTCCTCCTGGGCGCGCAACTCCGCGATGCGCTCCTCGAGCTCGTCGATGCGCCGGTTCAAGGCGCGCGCCTTCGCCTTGTTGCGCGTCGTGCAGTCGCAGCGAACGAGATGGTTCAGCGGCTCGAGCAACGGTCCCGCGTCCCGCACGTAACGGCGCACCGCCTTGTCGCTCCAGCCCATCGAGTACGTGTGCACGCGCAGGTGGAGATAGACGAGCCGGGCGACGTCCTCGACGATGTCGCTCGGGAACCGCAACGCGCGTAGGCGCTCCTCCGCCATCCGTGCGCCGACGACCTCATGGTGATGGAAGCTCACCCCGCCGGGGCCGACCGATCGCGTCTTGGGCTTGCCGATGTCGTGCAGCAGCGCGGCGAGTCGCACCCGCAGGTCGGGCTTCGTCTTGCTGACGACGGCGATCGTGTGCGCGAGCACGTCCTTGTGCTGATGGATGGGGTCCTGCTCGAGCTGGAGCGCGTTCAGCTCGGGGAGGAACTCGTCGGCCAGGCCGGTGCCGCACAGGAACCAGAGCCCCGCCGACGGGTCCGGCACGAGCAGGAGCTTCGTGAGCTCGTCGCGGATGCGCTCCGCGCTCACGATCTCGAGCCGGCCGTGCAGCTCCCGCACAGCGGCGACGAGCTCCGGGTCGGGCTCGAGCTCGAACGCGGCGATGAACCGCGCCGCTCGCAGCATGCGCAACGGGTCATCGAGGAACGACACCTCGGGAGAAAGCGGCGTGCGGAGACGCCGTGCCGCGAGGTCGGCGGCGCCATCGAACGGGTCGACGAGCTCGGGCTCGGGGAGCCGCAGCGCCATCGCGTTGATCGTGAAGTCGCGCCGCGAGAGGTCGGTCTCGATGTCGTCCGCGAACGCGACCTCGGGCTTGCGGCTCTCCGGTCGGTACACATCGGCCCGGAACGTGGTGATCTCGAAGCGCGTGTCGTCCTTCGAGCACCCGACTGTGCCGAAGCGCTGGCCCTGGAGCCACACATGGTCGGCCCAGCCCCGGACCAGGCGTTCGACCTCGTCGGGCCGGGCGTCGGTGGCGAGGTCGACGTCGCGTTCCTCGTCCGGGCCCAGGTCGAGCAGGGCGTCGCGGACGCTCCCGCCGACGAGGAAGCACTGATGCCCGGCCGCGACGAGCCGCCCCGCCAACTGCTGGACGGGTGTGTCCGCGTCGAGGAGGGGCCGCAGGCGCGGCGGGATGGGCGTCACGGACTCATTCTCGCGACCATCCACCACTCCACGCGTCGTGTTCTATACGTTCACGTCATGCGGGGTTGTGGGCGGCCAGAGTGCAATGAGCCGGCGGCGGCGGCGATCGGGTTCGACAACTCGCGCCGGGCGGTGTGGCTGCATCCCCTCGACGAGCCCGAAGCGACCGGCCGCCTCTGCCAGCGCCACGCCGACTCGCTGCGAGTCCCGCAGGGCTGGCGCTTCTTCGACTACCGCCAGCCGGAAGCCGCGGGCGAGGCACCCAAGCGCCGGAGCCGACCGCGGCCGAAGCAGCCCGAGCCCGCCCTTGTGGCCGGTTCCGGCATCGACGTCGACGGACTGCTCGACGCGAGCACACCGCTCCTCGAGCGCGCGTTCCGCGGCGTCCGCGCCAGCTGACGAACCGCACTCGGCATTCTGCGCCGCGAGTCCGCCGGGCCAAACTCGGACTCCGCTAGCACCCCGGTGATGTGGACAGCCCGCTGCGTTCGCGCGCGGGTCGGTGCGGTACGGTCGCCGTAGCCCGAGGTAAGAGGCACACCCCAAGAAGGCACGGCCATGGACGTCAACTCTCCGGAGACCTGGCGCTGGATCTGGTTGGTCGCCGTGGTGTTGTTCGCCCTGGCCGAGGTGTTCACGCCCGTCCTCTTCTTCATGCTGTCGTTCGCACTCGGCGCCGCGGCCGCGGCGGTGGCGGCGTTCGCGGGCGGCGGGGCGTTGGTCCAGTGGCTGCTCTTCGTCGGCGTCACCGCGGCCAGCCTGGCCGCACTGGTGCCGCTCGGGCGCCGGCTCGAGGGCCGCGACGAGGTCCACCCCGTCGGCGCCAACCGCTGGGAGGGACGCACGGCCACGGTCGTGACCGAGATCCCGGCGGGCAAGCACCAGACCGGTCTCGTGCGCATCGACCGTGAGACATGGAAGGCCGAGAGCACCAACGGCATGGGTGTCCCCGACGGCGCCACGGTCCTCGTGACGCACGTGACCGGCACCCGCCTCATCGTCAGCCCGTGGCGCATCGACGTCGCACCGCGGGGAACGTCACCCGGCCGTACGGAGCCGGGCTCGCCGTCGGCACCCGGCTGACGGTCGTCGCGAAGGAGCTGTCCGATGGCAGCAATCATCGTCCTGGCCGTCTTGGCCTTCCTCCTCTTCGTCCTCGCGTTCACGACCATCAAGATCGTGCGCCCGTACCAGCGCGGCGTGGTCGAGCGGCTGGGTCGGTACAAGGGCACCGTGGATCCGGGGTTGCGGATCATCGTCCCGTTCGTGGACCGCATCCACATGGTCGACATGCGCGAGCAGGTGGTCGAGGTGCCGGCACAGGAAGTGATCACATCGGACAACGTGGTCGTCAGCGTTTACGCGGTGATCTACCACGAGGCCACCGACGCGAAGCGGCTCATGTACAACGTGGCCAACTTCGAGCTCGCGGTCACGAAGCTCGCGCAGACGAACCTGCGGAACCTGATCGGCGACCTCGACCTCGACGACGCGCTCACGTCGAGCGCCAAGATCAACACGCACCTGCGCGACATCCTCGACGACTCCACCGACAAGTGGGGCGTGCGGGTGGTGCGGGTGGAGATCCAGCGGATCGACCCGCCGCCCGACGTCGTGCAGTCGATGCACCATCAGATGCAGGCCGAGCGAACCCGGCGCGCCGTGGTCACCGAGGCTCTGGGTGTGCGCGAGGCCGCCATCACCAGGGCCGAGGGCGAAAAGCAGGCCGCGATCCTGGAGGCGCAGGGCCGGTCCGAGGCGATCCAGCGGCTCGCCGACGCCGAGAAGTACCGCGAGACCGCGGTAGCCGAAGGTGAAGCCGCCGCTACCCGGTCCGTGTTCTCGGCCATCCACGACGGCGACCCCACGCCCGACCTCATCGCGCTCAAGTACCTCGAGGCGCTGCAGGCGGTCGCGGACGGCCAGGCCACGAAGATCTTCCTGCCCAATGAGATGGGCGGGTTGTTCGGCGCGGTCGGCGGGCTGGCGGAGATGCTCCGAGAGCCGTCGAGCGACGGCGAAGGGCGCGGCGCCGACACGGAGCCCGCCGAGCCCGGCGCGTAGCTCACCGCAGGGGACTAGAGCTCGGCCACCTCGCGCCAGAGGTCGCGTGCCGCGTCCACGAACTCACGCCCAGGCCCGTTGGCGGTCGGCGGCTCGGACGGCTCCACGTGCTCACCGAGCAGCGCGGCCACGGTGGCTGCGGTCCCGTCGCGCAACGCGTCGAGGTCGTAGCCGCCCTCGAGGAACACGATCACCCGACCCGGTTGCGGCGGAAGGTGCATCATGCGCGTGGCCACGGCGGCGTAGTCCCCGACCGAGAGGCCGAGGCCGGTGAGCGGGTCGGCGCGGTGGGCGTCGAACCCGCACGACACGAGCACCCAATCGGCCGCGTGGCGCGCCGCCATCGGCGCGACCACCTCGTCGAGCGCGCGCAGGTACAGATCGCCGGTGGCACCGGCGGGGAGCGGCACGTTGCAGGTGGTCCCCGCCGCGTCGCCCTCGCCGAGCTCGTCGATACGCCCAGTGCCCGGATAGAGCGGCCACTCGTGGAACGACACGTACGCGATGCGCGCATCGCTGTAGAAGGCCTCCTGCGTGCCGTTGCCATGGTGCGCGTCGTAGTCGAGGACGAGCACGCTCTCCCCGCGGGCGGCGAGAGCCGCAGCCGTGATCGCGACGTTGTTCAGGAGGCAGAACCCCATCGCACCGTCGGGGCGGGCGTGGTGTCCCGGCGGCCGGAGGGCCAGGAACGCGACGTCGCCCTCCCCCTCGGTGAGCGCGTCGACGGCCGCGAGGCCGGCGCCGGCAGCGCGCACGGCAGCAGCCCAGGAGCGCGCCGACATCCCGGTGTCGAGATCGATCCGTCCTCCGCCCTGCGCCGCGAGCTCCTCGAGCCGGGCGACGTGCCTGCGGGTGTGCACCCGGCCGATCTCTTCCGGCTCCGCGTCACGCGGCGGTAGGGCGGCGACCAGGCCCTCGTCGGCCCCGAGATCGCGCACGGCCTGGTCGATGCCGGCGTGCACGGCCTCGAGCCGCGCCGGGCGCTCGGGGTGGCCGCGGCCGGGGTCGTGCTCGGCGAAGAGCGGATCCGACCCGACGAGCAGCATCAGGCAGCAAACCTACCCGTCGGCCTGGTCTTCTCACTGCGGGCCATGGCGCCGCGCTCGCTGCAGGGTCGACGGTTACGCTCGAACGCGCCATGTCGCTTCTTTTTCGCCCCGGCAGCGGCTCGACGTGTGTGCAGACCCTCCGCTGGCCCGGAGGCTGGGCGCGCATCGCGCCGTGGATGCAGCACGCCGAGATCGCCCAGCTCACGGTGGCTGCCGGCGCGCCGCCGGACGCGCCCGCGATCGAGCGCTGCCTGGCGGCGATGCGTGCCGGCGCGTACGAGGCCGTGGTGACGAGCGCGCTCAGTCCCGCTCACTCGCTTGCGTTCGTCGACGCCGGTTTCGCCGTTCGCGAGCGCCTGCATCTACTCGCGCACGACCTCGACGATGTCCCGGGCATCGCATGGGGCACGCGTCGCGCACGCCGCTCCGATCGCGACGCGATCGTGGCCCTCGACGCGCACGCGTTCCACGGGTTCTGGCGCTTCGACGAGGACGCGCTCACGCAGGCCGTTCAGGCCACTCCCGTCGCGCGCGTGCGCGTGACGACCGGCGGTAACACAAGGATCTCCGGCTATGCAGTCACCGGGCGTGCCGGCGACCACGGATATTTGCAACGGGTCGCCGTCCATCCCGAGGCGCGCCAGCGGGGGTTTGGTCGGGCGTTGGTCAGCGACGCGCTCCGGTGGCTTCGGCGTCGCGCTGCCAAGAGGGCCCTGGTCAACACGCAGCTCGACAACACGGCCGCGATCTCCCTGTACGAATCGTGCGGATTCCACCGCCTCCCCGCGGGGTTGTGCGTGCTCGGTCGGGCGCTGTGAGACGCGCCGTCATCGCCGCTCTGGCCGCCGTCGCCGCGGTCGTGCTCACTGCGGCGCCGGTTCCGGCCGGCACCGCCGCACCGCCCACGAGCGCTGCGCCGGACGCGCCCACCATCTCGCTCCTCAGTCAGCCGGCGTGGGTTCCGGTGGGCGGCACGCTGCCCTTGCAGGTCCAGGTGCAAGGCCAAGGGACAACCGCGCCCGGCCTCAGGATCAGCGTGACGGCGTATCAATCAGTGAGTTCCCGCACGGGCTACGACGCCGCTCTCCGAGGCGAGAACCTCGGGTCGACGCTCGGCCACGTCGATCTCCCCCTCGAGTTCTTTGCCGCCGGCGCCGGCGGCGCCCGCACCATCCCTGTCGGGCTCCAGCCCGACGGTCAGTTCGGATCGGTGCGCAGGACAGGCGTGTACCCGTTCACGGTGGAGCTGCGCGGCTCCGACAACACCCGGCTGGCGGGGTTCGTGACCCCGGTGGTCACCGTGGCGCCGGACGCCAACGGCGGGCCCGCCATCGGGAAGCGGCTCGGCGTCAGCTGGGTGTTGCCGCTCGTGACCAGGCCCGCTCTGGGAGCAGACGGAAAGCCCGACCCGGAGGTGGTCGCCGAGCTCTCGCCCGACGGGCGTCTCGGGCAGCAGGCGCTCGCGATCTCGAACTCGGCCGCTTCGCTCACGCTGGCGCCGGGACCGGAAACGCTCGAGTCGTGGACGCAGCTCGCGCGCGACAACCCGTCCCTGGCGACATCGCACGCCGCGCTTCTTGACGCGCTGAGTCGGATGCAGGTCCTCGCGGGTCCGTACGTCCCCATCGACGTCCGCGCCCTCGTCGCCGGAGGGTTGAGCAGCGAGGTCGGCACCGAGCTCGTCCAGGGAACCGAACGGCTCGGCGCGTTGCTCGGAGCGCGCGTCGACCCACGGACCGAGATCGCACGCCCGACCAACGAAGCGGCCGTGACACGCCTGCGGGACGCCGGTGTCGATCGTGTCGTCGTCGACGGCGGCGACCTCGCACCCCGGGACGAGCAGTTCACACCCGCGCAGCCGTTCGTGCTGCGCGGCCCGCAGGGCACGACCACCGCCGTCGGCGCTGACGCCGGGCTGCAGCGGCTGCTCGATGGCAACGACCCACCGGCGCTGCGCGCCCAACGCTTCCTCGGAGGCCTCGCCGCCGTCGCGCTCGAGCAGCCGAACGCGACGCGCGGCGTCACGGTGTTGGAGCCCGCCGACTGGAACGGGAGCGGCGAGCTCCTCGACGCGGTCCTCGCCGGGCTGCGTACGGACCATCCACTGTTGGAGCCGATGACGGTGGACCAGTTGCTCGCGACGGTGCCGCCGGCAACGAGCGGGACGTCGGTGCTCGAACGCCAGCTCACGCCCTCACCGGTCCCCGCGCCACCCGTCACGCAGAGCGAGTACACGGACGCCGAGACGAAGCTGCGCGCGTTCAACGCGCTCGTGCCACCGCCCAACCCGCTGACCGACGGCGGCAACCGGGCGCTCCTCGCCTCCCTGTCCTCGGCGTGGTCGGGTACGGCCGGTCGGGCCCGGGCGCGCGCCGAGCTGGGAAAGATCAGCTTCGGCGTCAACCAGTATCTCGGGCGTCTGCGCGTCCCCGCCGGCAACAGCACGATCACGCTGACCGCCCGCAAGGGTGAGATCCCCGTGACCTTCCTGAACGAGACGACGCAGCCGCTGCGCGTTCGCGTCCGTCTCCAGAGCGACAAGATGCTGTTCCCCGACGGCGACGAGCGGGTGCTGGATCTTCCCCCCCAGAGCACGACCGTGCGCTTCAACGTCGAGACCCGCAGCTCCGGGACGTTCCCGTTGAAGCTGACCGTGACGTCCCCGGACGGCGGCCTCCGCATCCAGCAGACGGAGGTGAACGTCCGGTCGACGTTCGTGAGCAACGTCGGACTGTTCCTCACGATCGGGGCGATCGCCTTCCTCGGGCTGTGGTGGGGGTACGACGTCCGCAGGCGACGGACGCGACGCGCCGCCGAGGCCGAGGCGGCAACGCGACACCCGGCGACTGTTTCGCCGTCAGCCGAGCCCGGCACCGGGCAGAGCTCCGCCCCGTGAGCGACACGGTCGGAGACGCCGGCCGGCAGTCGACGAGCCTCCTCCGGTCGAGTGCTCTCGTGGGCCTCGGCACTGCGTTGTCGCGCGCGACCGGGTTCTTGCGGGTCGCCGCGATCGCGTACGCGATCGGAGCCGGGGCGCTGGCGGGCACGTACAGCTACGCCAACGAGACGCCCAACATGTTGTACGAGTTGTTGCTCGGCGGCGTGCTTACGGCCACGCTCGTGCCGCAGTTCGTCCGGCACGTCGAGCGGGACGACGACGAGGCCGTCAACGCCATCATGACCGTCGCCATGGCAGGCCTCGTGGTGGTGTCGATCGTCGGCGTGCTGCTCGCTCCGTACATCGTGAAGCTCTTCACGCTGCGCGTGCAAGGCCCGGGCCGGGCCGCGCAGCAAGAAGTCGCGACGACGTTGGTGCGCCTGTTCATGCCGCAAATGCTGTTCTACGGGTTCACGGCGCTCGCGACCGCGCTGCTGAACGCGCACCGACGATTCGCGGCGGCCGCGTTCGCGCCGATGCTCAACAACATCGTCGTCATCGCGATCTTCGTGTCGTTGCCGCGAATCGTCGACGGGCCCATCACACTCCAGCGCGTCCAGGACGACACCCCGTTGTTGCTCACACTGGGTCTGGGCACGACAGCCGGCATTGCCGCCGTGGCGATTGCCCTGCTTCCCGCGTTGCGCTGGGCCGGAGTGCGGCTCCGGTTCGTGTGGGCATGGCGGCACCGGGCGGTCAGGACGATGGTGCGTCTGTCGGGCTGGACGGTCGGATACGTGATCGCCAACCAGGTCGC